>DAQB01000069.1:0-6442 GCA_002502705.1 Thermoplasmatales archaeon UBA582
TACTTCATATTTGTTACCTGTTCTTTTATTGGTTCATATTTTTAGTGTGAGCCGATTGGCACAATTCTTACATATCAGCAATGAGCTCTGTCGTTCCTCACTACCTCATCTTTCCCAGCATTGGAAATAAGGGTTCATCAATGCATTGGGTTATTTCCCCCTATACGCCTTAAATGCTGGAGTTTAAAGCATTTTTCAATGCTCCCCAATGCGTAAGGCGCATAATGCTTGTGCAATATTTAACAATTTCGTACTAAAAACGAGACCTTGATTCTTCAAATTAACAGGTAACAAATATGAAGTATTAGCGAGATGCTTATCAGTTATTTCATTATCCGTTATTATTTTAAGATATGGCCCTGAGAAATCACTGCTCTCGGATCTGAAAAGCGATTGGTCTTTGAGGCAGTTTCATTTTATTTTTTGATAACAATAGGCAGAGTAATATATAGATGGATCTCAGTGAATCAAAAAAACACGCCAAAGTTAGTATTATTGGATTCCTGCCTGATGAGATGCCCAGTGACTGTGGGCAGCCATGTGAATACTTTTCCGCTTGTACTTTTTCCCGGATATTAAAAGTCTCTTCATAGATAGTATTTAAATCATCTATAAAAACTAGAAATTACAGAATACCAGTGAATATGTAAAATCTGGTAGATCTATGCTATCTTATCTCCGGGAACAGTTTTCTCTGGCAAACTCGGTGTCAGGAGTATAACTCCATTATCTGTCATCGCGCCTAGAACGAGAACATCAGACATGAAGTTTGCAACCTGTTTTGGCTCGAAATTTGTAACAGCCACTATTTTCATTCCTATGAGATCTGACACCTTATAGTTCCTGATCTGTGCAGAGGATTTCTTGATCCCGATGTTTCCAAAGTCTATTGTCAGCTTATAAGCTGGCTTTCTCGCCTCCGGAAAATCCTGGACATCTATTATCTTACCTATTCGAATATCTAACTTTGAAAAATCACTGAAACTTATTGTCATTCCGTCGCTATATTTACACGCATAATAAAGTAATTACTCATCCACCTGCCCAGAAAAACCCTATGCGATCCAGAAAAGCTAAATGTCTATGCCCTCTATGGAATATGTACCATCTTTTCTCCGCTTGACCACAGATATGCTGCCGTTCGGTACAACTTTTCTGTGAAAATTATCGTCAATATATCTGAATATTGCGTAAATCACTCCACCGTGCGTAACTATACATATATCGTTCTCCGATTCAATGGATACCCTGTGGAATCTTGAAATGACCCTGTTGCAGAAATCTTTCCACGGTTCGGCATTCCCAACGTCGTTGCTCCCAAGGAAACCGTCTTCCAGAATTATATTTGGATATCTCGTAAGTATTTCACTTTCCTCCATTCCAGACAGTAAACCGAGAGACCGTTCCCTGAATTCGGGATCCTCTTGAATACTGATGCCTGTTTTTTCAGAAATTATTCTCGCAGTGTCAAGTGTCCTCTTCAGATCGCTTGAATATATCTTAGATATCGGTCTGCCAAGTAATTTCGACGCGGCTGATTCAGCCTGTTTAATGCCGAGATCATTCAAACCCTCGCCGATCTGGCCCTGCCATATTTTGCGCGAGTTCCAGGCTGTTTCACCATGCCTTACCAGATAGATTCGCCTGTCGTTCAAACAAGGAAAACCACAATGAAAACGGATTATTATTGTTTGCTTATGAATTCCGGAACTTTACAGTTGCCAGTGCAGCTGCCTGAAAGGATAGAATACCTGGAAGCGGATATTTTTGAATAGGTAATTTCTCCTATCCCGATGGCATTCAGAAAATATACGAACGCAGCGAGGATGAATAATTCTGGTATCCGAAGCAATATTTTAAGGACTGCATGCATTCCAGTAAACGTTTTACCATCTTTGGTCTCTACGACGATGCTTCTTTCAAGAATATCCTCCTGAACTGGAAGATCTGCCTTCTCAAGATCACGAAAGGATGTAAAATTAACAAGACCAATTTTATCGGTAGTTCTAATCAGATTCATTGACCTGACACAGACAGGGCAATGACCATCATAAAATACCTTGATCTCGTTCATATCTACATAATCAAAACTAGTGGAATAAAGTTATACTTTTAGATGCTGTGTCAGATGTCATTTGGTTATCATTGTAATGATCTGAACCTGCTGTTACAATAGCAGGTAGTATTTTTGTTGTGAAATATGTCTCTATAGTCACAATGCTGAGATAAATCAGTGGTTACGCCAGGGCTTGACAGCAACCAGAAATACAAGCCAGAAAATAAACGTAATAACTGTCATGCCGGTCAGGATAGGTGTGATGATTAGAGATGTGAAATAACTTCCCTGAACAATGTTGAAAAATCTTAGCAGCGACCAGAAAGCCGTTGTAATTAAAAGCGAGAAAAAAATGATCCTTACCTGCTTTTCCTGTACCTGCTCGCTTACATCAACTGGATATACTATACTTTGGACATTTTTATTTCCTTTCCTCTGTATTGCTCTCAATATCATCAAGAAAAGCAACTGGAGGAGGATAATCCCTAGAAGTAATTCTGTTGAATAAAAGTGGTTGACATGTAAAAATGAGAAGAATAAGTAAACCAGCACCACTATTGCACCTATCAGGAGGAAGACGAATGATCTAACGGTGAGTCTTTTCTCGTTGTATGCCTCGCCCCGTCTATTCTTTACTATTCCAGACAGGACCTCAAATAATGCCAAACCATACAGGAAAAACCAGACTATTAGCACGAGGATAAAGGTCAAGTCAGGATTCATTACATGTATCCTGGCATCAAGGTTTATCTTGGATAAATATTTTGATATTTACAGATCTGAATCAGGTAATTTCATCGAACCATGTGAAGACCCACTTCCAGATTTAATTCAGGTTTCTTTTGAGGTCAGAAATGTGCCCCGAATAATATATTTGATTATAACGTGCAATTCTGTGCTTTTTCATTGCAATATATTGGAATGAAATTGATCGGTTTCCGAATTATTTCTATCCGATCAACCTGGGATAAAAGTATTTGTTATCGTTATTCTTTAAAGCGTTAAGGTGGCTCCATGACCTCAATACCAACATTAGGTGTGAAAACACTGCTCATTACATTAAGATCCTGGGTTAAATTGAACTCAAAAACTACAGTTGCTGGCTTACCTGCAGATATTGTGAAGGGGTGGTTAAGGAAAGCAAACGAAGATGCAAGGGTGAAGTTTACAGAAACACCCGCTATCACTACCGTTACATTCTTAATAAATATCCTGAACATTGTATATGTTTGAGCCGTTAAAGTAACTTTTGAAAGCAGAGATGCGTTTGAAAGTGTCAGTCCCAGTATATCGACTGTCTTATTGCCTACAGTGTAGTTCGTCCATCCTGTTTTATTGCCATGCAATTCCACAGAGGAAAATGAAATGTAAACCGCTGAGGCCAAGGTATTTGGAGAATCGGCAACCTCCATGTCAACTGGAACTTTATTACTACTTGGGATGTAACTGTCGTAAACGAAGAAACCCCCCACAATTATCAATATTATCGCTAGTGCCATTATTGCAGTAGCAGCCTTTTTCATATTTTATGAAGAAAGAAAATTCGTTAATAATTATATTGGTACAAAATGATAACTGATCATTGTGTCTGACAGTTAATGCACCAGAACGTTATCCTTTTGGTTATGCCTATTTTTCCTTTCGATATCTTGTTTAAACACGATGGACAGATTCTTTTCCTGTAGACGTAAAGCTTTCCAGCCAGTCTCGCATGATTAAGTCTTGCACTGTAGAAAATCTTTGAGAATTCTGTGACAGAATTAACTATTTCAGAAATCTTCAAGTCGCTAATCTCTGATACTTTTCTTTCAGGGTTTGTTCTTGTTCTCCACAGTACCTCGTTCTTGATGATATTTCCGGAACCGCAGAATATATCCTGATCTAGCAGAATGTCAGATATAATGGAGTCTGTTTGTCTCAAGGCACTAATCTTCGAAATAGCTAGGGCCGGATCCCACTTTTGATCCATTATGTCTCTTCGTGGATCATAATATTCTGAAAATTCATCGAGCGTTTTTTCGGAGATTGCGCATCTGTAGAAATATAAATAACCTGATCTGCCGTTGACTATTACAAGGATTGGGCTTTCATCATCTAACCGCGTTTTTTTCACGACCCCTGACATACCGAAGAAAACCACAAGATATCTTTCTGGCATTTTTATTACAAGCCTCTTTCCGTAAGGTATCAGGTTTATGTTGCCTGATTGTACCGTACCGTTTCTGTAAACTTTGCATAATTGGCCGTTGAAGTGAGATATTCTCCTGTATAATACCCTTAAAGGAGGACCTTCCATTTTCAATCTCAAACTATCGAAGATATATCTGGTTTTGCTGTTGCTAACATTCTCAATTTGTACAAGCATTTAAATACAGAAAGTGATAGCGTCCAAGTATGTCAAGAAAGGACAGAGTCATTGTGGCCAGGCTTTTTTCCGGATTGACAGTGCTATTCCTTTTGATTGCTCTCGTGCTTGATATTATAAGCTTCTTCACCCCTGTTAAAGGGGCATTGAGTTCCCTTGATGCTTTTGGCTCATTTGTATTGGGGAAACTTGCAATTTTCGTAGTTGCAGTAATATTACTAGTTTTCCTTTTCATAACATATTCTTCCATCTTCAACCGTTTGAAGAGGGTCAATTCAAACGCACGAGACCTGTCTCTAATAATCGGCATCATCTTGTTGGTTTTAGGAATCGCGATTCTTGGGATATTCGTGACAGGCGCCGGAATTCTGCTACTTCTTGCATGGCTCGTTCTCATATTGTAACTCCAAATTTTTATTCGCGTTTTTAATCTTGAATTACCAGAAAAAATATTGAATTTTAAATATCTTAGCTTACCAAATGGAACCATACTTAAGTTTTTCTATCAGGTTTGCAAAAATCTTATAAATCAGCCATATATTAGTAAATCAGTTTAAAATGACTAAATTTGTACTGGTATCCGACTACACTTTAAGCTCTAATTACAGGGATTTTCCACTTCTCGATTTCCTGCCTTGTGCGCCTTCACGTGCCGTTCCTGGGAGCATATACCGCTTCCTTAAGGGACCCGGACTGCCAGCAAAGCCAGACGGACAGAGTCTCTTCGCCCCTTATTCTCTCAGGAAACTGCAGGCCAGCCTACTGAGAAAATATGCGCCTACTAATATTGCGGTTGCACATGAGGATCACCTTGATCAGTTCATTAAAGATGACACTGAAATTATTGGGATAACGACAATGGATCCACTTGGTATAGGGCCTACCACAATGTCTTATTATGTACTTATGGGCGGGGACATGAGGCCATGGGTCAGGGTGGAATGGGATAACCTGATCAAGAAAGTCAATGCACTGAGAAGAGGAAAAAAGGCAAAGCTGGTCGTGGGCGGACCTGGTGTGTGGGAGTTTACCGTCCTGAAGGATGAAATTGGCTGGATGAACATTGATTATTTTGTGCAGGGAGAGACAGATGACATCGTTCCGGAACTTTTCCAGGAAATAGTTGATAATAACATCAACGAGAAGCTGTTCTACAGGGGCTATATGTCATATGATGATAAATTCAGGAAGGTAATAGTCAAGGATCCACACTACATCGCCAGAGGAATAGAAACATCTGCTTACCCTAGACTTGAGGATATACCACTCATAACAGAACCATCAATGAAAGGCATGGTTGAGGTCATGAGGGGATGCGGTGTGGGCTGCGATTTCTGCGAAGTAACATTGAGACCGCTAAGATATTATTCACCGGAGTCTGTAGCCAGGGAGGTTGCTGTCAATACAGCCGCAGGGCAGGATAACGCATGGCTGCATTCAGATGAGATATTCGCATACAAGCATGGTAACAGGTATGAACCGAATACCGAGGCACTGACAGAACTGATGCAGGCCGTTATGTCCGTAAAGGGCTTGAAAACAGCTAACCCAACGCATGNNTAAAAAAATTATCAGAAATACTTAAGGCGGGACCTTCTAACTGGATCGGTGTCCAGACTGGGGTCGAGACCGGTAGCGACAAACTTGCAATGATGCACATGCCAAACAAGACCCTACCACTCAGGATAGGCGCAGATGGCACTTTTTCTGAGATAGTGTGGCAGGGCGTCTATAACGAAACCAGGTATTACTGGAGGCCTGCTTTTACTCTGCAGGTTGGCCAGGAGGGAGAAACATCAGAAGATCTATGGGAGACTGTATCAATGATCAACATCCTGAGTAACTCATTTGTCGACGGCTTGCCTTTTGAATTCACTGTAACCCCACTGGTAAATGTTCCGCTTGGGAGAATCAAGTCAAGAACCCTCAACAAGAGCGTTCTTACCAAGGACCAGCTTGCAGTCTACTACGCATCTTACAGGCATCTGGCAAAGATGGCTGCAAGGGATGGCTTCAGCACG
>DAQB01000069.1:6452-8745 GCA_002502705.1 Thermoplasmatales archaeon UBA582
TGATGAAGTGGATCGAGCGCATTGCATCGAAGGCCGGTGTTGATATAGACAAGGTGAAGAACTATTCCCTTGATGGAAAGAAGGAGATAACTTCTCTTAGCACGATGGCCAGGGCTTAATAATTCAGGATGCAGATAATAAGGAACGAACAGTACCTTAATCTTGCTTTCGTACCGCAGAAACTTGTATTCAGGGAGAGGGAGATTGAGATACTCCAGACTGCCATTATTGATCCTCTTTCTAGCGGCATAGGTGGCACCGCAATAATATATGGTGAACCCGGTACTGGAAAGACTGCTACTGCAAAATTCATCTCCAATATCGCTGGAGACCTCGATTATATCTACCTGAATGCACTTTCTTTTCCATCACTGACATCGCTCCTCAGATCGGCAGTATCAACGTTCACAAAACTTGACCAGGTCTCAACTTACACAACAGGCGATTACCTGAAGATGCTTTCAAAGATACAGTCCAGGCGGGGTCGTGGCATACTGCTTGTTGTCGATGAATGCACCAATCTCCTCAGAGAGGATCAGAAAGGTTTTTACTCTATCCTGAGGGCACCAGAGATATATTCTGTCAGGATGTCATCCATTCTTATCTCCCTGGATGATCCGTACATAATATTGAGGAAGAAACGTGCCAGATCTGTATCCTCATATGTTCCGGTCAAATTCAGCAGGTATTCCAGGGACGAGCTTTTTGTGATAGTGAGGGATCGTGCATCAGAGGCACTCTTCAGCACCGCTTTTGACGACAGCATTCTTGAAATGATAGCTGATATAGCGGCGCAGCTCGGCAGCGCAAGGGTTGCTATTGAGATGCTCCAGAAGGCTGCGTTCATTGCTAAGCACAGGCTTTCAGACCAGATCCTGGTTGAAGATGTCAGGAGCGCTAGGGCACTGATCAATCCTTATTTCACTGAAAGCAAGCTGAATGGCCTCGACAGGGATGAGCTGGCCGTTCTGCTTGCGACAGCATACTGCCTCAGGGATGGCATGTCTGCAGGCATCTCGTCTGCAATGGAAAGGTTCGGGATTATCAGCGAGACAAATTCACTTCTTCCGATGGACAGGCAGAAGTTCTACCGGNNAGGGGGGACAGGAAGGGTGTGGAGAAGATACTTATGATCAATGATGTTCCGATAGATTCACTCGCTGAGAAGGTCGAGAGTATACTGGATCATACAGGGTAGTTTCCTTATCGAAAAGCGATAGTATGAAGGCGAAGCACTCAAAACCGCGGTCTATATATTTCTTATAGAAAGAACGGTCTATGCTTCCATTCCCTGAAGGATCCACGATATGCCTGGATGCATCCGTTACGACTGCTTCAACGCTCTCGCCCGGGTTTATATCCATGCCACCGGACATGTATGCCTTAAGAACGCTTTTCTGGAGGTTGTTGACCACGTATTCATCATGATGCCTGGTTATCCTGAAGTGTACCATGTAATCACTGCTGCCGGATCTGCCGAGATCCTTCATGTACCGATCCCTTATGGAAAGAAGATCCTTCTTTTTTGAGGGTATGTCAGCTGCAACCCTGCACTCCTTGAGAACCTCAAGGCATTCAACCTGCATCTTTCTAACCATGTCAGGAACATCACTTCTCCTTGCCATTATACCTCTCAGCTTGTATGTTCCATCGTATCTCAGGCCGATGTAGCTGTTCGGCGATCCTGTGTTTTTCCTTTCNNTGGAATCCTTTATCCTTGAGAGAAGCCCGCCCACATCTCCTTTTCCCCTTATCCATAGAGAATCCACTATTCCATGTATGACCTCGAATCCCATCTCACCTGCTATTTTAATTGCTTTGGCCAGGGAGGATCTGCCTATGGCGGNNCGGTATAGCCGAATGATGTGAGCAGCAGCCATTTCAGTGCTATGTCTCTTTTATTATAGAGGGGATCCAGGTGCCTTGCTGCTTTATATCTGAGCCTTGTTTCAAGAAGGGTCCTCAGGGCACTTGAGAGAAAACCTTTCCTTTCATCAGATATACTGTAGATTGTGTCCGGGATGCCGTCAGCAGATCTTGAAACTGTTTCAGGCGAGAGGTTGTACCTTACAATTATGCTCGGATACATTGATGAAAAATCTATTTCGTAAACATCTTCGTATATTCCAGGATCCGGATCCAGGACAAGACCGCCCCTGTCCATCATGATAAGTTCTTCTGGAGATTTCTCTGATTCTGCATCATCCTTGTATGCGGTCACAAGTATACCCTTCCTAACTGCTTCTGATACCTCGAGTGCCGATACTGCCGTTCCCGGTGTGACTGATGATAG
>DAQB01000054.1 GCA_002502705.1 Thermoplasmatales archaeon UBA582
CCAATATCCCAGAAAGGTCCCCACTGCTGGCTTCGGGTGTTGACATCAAGTCGGGGGATGAGTTGCTGGGAATAAATGGTCATAAAGTTGGGAAGGATTATCCACCTGGGAAGGCGCTTGAAGATCTTCCAAGTACTGTTATTACCCTTGAAACGAGGAGAGGATCTAAAACGCTGAAGCAGCCCGTGAGGAGTCTTGGTTCTGAGTTGAACCTGATCTACCGTAACTGGGTTGAGAATAACAGGAAATTTGTCAGGCAAAAATTCGGTGATAAGGTAGGCTATATCCACATCCCTGATATGATGGCAAAGGGCTTTTCAGAATTCCACCGGCAGTATATTTTTGAATGGGACAAACCATCCATCATCGTCGATGTAAGGTTTAACGGCGGTGGTCATGTATCACATCTTTTGCTCGAAAAGCTTTCAAGAAGGCTCATAGGATTTGATCTACCAAGAAGGGGTCCACCTTCGCATTACCCATTATACGCTGTAAGAGGTGGAATAGTAGCTGTTACGAATGAATTTGCAGGATCTGATGGTGACATCTTTTCACATTCGTTCAAACTGATGGGGCTGGGAGATCTGATTGGAGAAAGGACATGGGGAGGCGTGATTGGAATAAGCCCGAGGAGGCAGCTCGTGGACAGGACAATGATAACGCAGCCGCAATATGCTTTCTGGTTCAAGGATGTGGGTTTTGGCGTCGAGAACTACGGCACCGATCCGACAATCAGGCTGGACAACGCGCCCGGAGATTATCTCAGGAACAGGGATCCCCAGCTTGAAAAAGCGGGTCAGATTGCACTGAAACTGGCTGAGAGGGCAGTCAAGGTACCAACTAAAGATTAGGATCTGGTGCTAAGCTACTTCTCATCTGAATCTTTAACTGAGTAGATCCGATTCAATCAATTTAAAACACACACTCTATGAAAAAATACGTATCTTGCTTTTTCTATACTTTCAAGCTCCGATCTGTTGAATCCAAAATCCATTATGAATTTGAGGAGCCCGTTAGAGGAGAATCTTTAATTGAAAGACTGGAAACTCATCGATGCATTAAATACTATGATCAATGTTCCTTGCAAAAATGAGGGCTCTATTTAACGTTATATTCAGTTGACTTGAATACATTTTAAATTTCAATAATGAAATATATCATTACGGGAATGCTTGCACTATCATATTCAAGAAGATACCTAGCATTTATACATCACTATATCCATCGACCGGACATTACAATGGTACAATAAACTATAATGATTTGAGGATAACAATATTTGTGACTTCTGGTAATAAAAGGTCATAGAATGAGAAGAAGACCTCAGAAAATGCACGTTATCGAAAGTATACGTGATGTCCCTGTGCTTGCATCTACAATAAAGGATGAGCATGAGAACGTTTTACATCATGGTAAGAGCTCCTCAAACTTGTTCTCATTAATTTTAGATCTATCCTCGGTGACAAGCCACATGCAGTAAGGGTATGCACCCTTTCTTGATCTGGTCTAAGCAAAGGCAGTAATAACTCCAAGGAGGCGTCAACCTATTCTTGCATAAGTATAACTATTAGGGCAAGAACAAAGTGGCCTTTCAGAGGTAAGAGCGGGGAAATATGAGTAATAATAATGGTTAAGGTAGAAGATGAATAGAGACATCTTTTTCTGTCCTGAAAGGAACAATGAGATAAGTTGAGATTGTAGTGGAAGTGAACAACGTAGCTCGTAGTTAGAAATGAAAATCTTCTTCTACAACAGGATGAGTTACCAGACATAGGCATTTTGAAATAGGAGCGCAATGCTGATTTTCCGAACTTTTAAATACATTATTTCTTTATACTATAGCCTTAACATGAATGTATACCTCATTACTAGAAAGATAATACAGGCAGCAGTGGTTTTACTTTTTGCTGTTGTGATTTTGTACGTACTGCTTCGTCTAATGCCCGGTAATCCTGCAGAACTATTCATACACTCATTGCATCATCCTACTCAAACGGAAATTGCTGGTATATACAAAGAATACGGCATCAACCCTAACAATAAATTCGCTCTTAGTGAGTTTCTAATATACATGAGGGACATGTTCACATTCAATTTCGGCGTCAGTTTCTCAAACAAAAATGATACAGTCGCATCTCTGATAGCTTTCAGCCTGCCCTACACTCTGATAATATTCGGGGTAGCAGCCGNNATAATACTAACAGCATTTATCAGGGGAAAGAAATCAGAATCCGTTGTAGTTACAGTTTCGACAATATTTAATGCCATTCCTTTTTTTGCAATGGCTATAGTAGTCTTTCTGGTCTTTGCTGTATACTATCCAATTTTCCCATTGCAGGTATCAGAATATCGCCTCACTCCATTATTCATGCATCCCAGTTTGTACCTCATTGGTGTAATGTTCTACTATTTTGCAATGCCGATAATTACATTGGTGTTCATCGGTGCAATGGGGCATTTGTTAACAATGAGGAGCATAATGGTTTCAGTGTTGGGGGAGGATTTCATCGTTACCGCACGAGCCAAAGGGGTAAAAGAAACAAATGTCATGTTTAGGCACGCAGGCAGGAACGCAATGGTTCCAGAATCAACCAGAATGGCACTTGAATTTGCCTTCTTAATGGGAGGAGCTGTTGTTACAGAAATAATTTTTGGGGTTCCAGGGATGGGACGACTCCTATACACGAGTACTTTGGACGAGAATTACCCTGTTATTCAGGCTGCGT
>DAQB01000125.1:0-562 GCA_002502705.1 Thermoplasmatales archaeon UBA582
TTTCAGCTTGCCGTACACCCTGATAATATTTGGGGTAGCAGCCGTTCTTTCCTTCGTAATTGGTATACCAGGCGGAATTCTAACTGCATTTATCAGAGGAAAGAAATCTGAGTCAGTTGTAGTCACAGTATCCACAATATTTAATGCAATTCCTTTTTTTGCTATGGCCATAGTTGTTTTTCTGGTCTTTGCTGTCTACTATCCGATTTTCCCTTTGCAGGTCTCCGAGTATCGTCTCACTCCATTATTCATGCATCCCAGTTTGTACCTTGTGGGTGAAATGTTCTACTATTTTGCAATGCCGATAATTACATTGGTGTTCATCGGTGCAATGGGGCATTTGTTAACAATGAGGAGCATAATGGTTTCAGTGTTGGGGGAGGATTTCATCGTTACCGCAAGAGCTAAAGGGGTAAAAGAAACAAATGTCATGTTTAGGCATGCGGGCAGGAATGCAATGGTTCCAGAATCAACTAGAATGGCACTTGAATTCGCATTTTTAATGGGAGGGGCCGTTGTAACAGAAATAATTTTTGGTGTTCCAGGCATGGGGCGACTCCTT
>DAQB01000125.1:608-3075 GCA_002502705.1 Thermoplasmatales archaeon UBA582
GACTATATCCATTCATGGCTGGATCCAAGGGTGAGGGTTTGATGGAAAGTAACTCCCTTTTGGTTAGAAATTTAAAGTTTACCATTGCAAATTTGAGAAAACAGTGGAAAGTTTTCTACAAAAGCCCATTTGGAAAGGTTGGATTTTACCTATTGGTAGGATTCATAGTAATCACTCTAATTTCTCCGTTGTTGGCGCACGGAAATCCATTCGCCTCAATACCAGCAGAGGATTATTTTACTGCATCTGTAGAATTCAATCATCATTTACCGGACAAGATTTCACCAAGTTCATTCTCGGTCACACAGAGTCAATCCGACGAAAGTAACACTATTGGTACATATTACTTATTTAGCGTTGGCTTTGAAAAGGGCGGGTTAGGTTTGATAGCCATCTCCACTAAAAATGGTTCAGAACAAAAATTGTTCCCCATAAATGGAATACCGTACAATGTGTCTTCGTTCAGCGCTTTCAATATTGCCGGCCTGGCGGAAACATATGTGACAGTTGCGACACAAAAGACCATTTATGTGGATCATGTCATCTGTACCTTTGACTCTTCGACAGATACTTCATCGATATCAAACGCGCCAGTGGAAATGGTAAATGCCACAAGCAACTCTACAATAACAATGCAGGATTACCCCAGCGCCAAGGATTATTCCACATCAGCTCCGTCAGGTTCAGTTGGACAGTACTTTACTGACTGTCTAGGTTTCCCGAATGTATACATATACGCTGTAACTTCGAATTCTACTGGTCATTACCTCAACGAGTACTGTGCTTTTAACCTGCATCTTCTGTGGAGTAAAAAGTTGAATTACGTACCAACATCAATGCAGTTTTATGGCCAATGTTTTATCGGAAATCTCTATAATGAACATTCTTTGATATTTGCATTTGGGTCAAACTCGTATAGTGCATTCTTTTTAAATGGAACTCCTGCATTTAGCCACACGTTTACAAATACCATATCTCAGTATGTACTTCCGCAATATTACCAATATGATTATGTGTCTAGTAACTTTATGTTCATCTCGTCTGGTAAAACTGTCTATGAGGTTTCACTATCCTCTGGGTCACTCTCTACAGTTTTCAATTCGAGTAACCCGATATCTGCTATGGGCTCAAGCTCTGGCTCTAACGGATTCCCTGGATCTTTTCTTGTTTCCTCTGGTGGTGACATATTGGTTCTGGGGCAGACAAAAAATTCAAGCCAACTTGTCGTTGAAAACAACATCTCTCTGCCTTATTCAATTAACTTTATTGAGTACTATGGAAGTAGCGAGTTCCTCATGGGAAACACGACTTTGGGCAATATGCTCTTTATGATTCAACCAACGAGTAAATACCCTTTTCTCTGGCATTCATCAGTTGGGAGGCCCATCTCCGATCCCATACTTTTTAACAATCCGTGGAAATTCAGTGGAAGTATTGAATATGCTCCGAATATAGCTTTCCTTAACGGAGAGAATTTTACCATGTATGGCCTTGGAGGGACTCCACTCAATCCCATGGCACCAACTTTTCACACCCTATCTGGTCAGGGACTTCCTTTAGGCACAAACCAAGCGGGCAATAGTGTCTGGACTATTTTTATAGATAGCTTTCCAACGGATCTTGAAGTAGGATTTGCCGCCGGAATTTTCACTGTGATCATTTCAGTTCTCTTCTCGATGGTTATTGGTTATTATCGTGGCATATTGAGTTCACTGGGAGAAACATTCGCTTTAGCTGTCTTTTTGATTCCTGGATTACCATTGTTTATAGTTCTTGCAACTGTGTTGGGCCCATCGCTTGTTAACCTGATCGTAATATTCTCCATATTGGGCTGGCCATTTGCCGCGTTTACACTTATAGGTATTGTAAGAAGTATAAAAGCCCGAACATTTGTAGATTCAGCAGTAGTCTCTAATATTAGCACGCTCGGTATACTCAGGAGGCATGTTCTACCAAACATGGCTCCGTTGCTCGTATATTTGACTGCAATCAACATCGNNCGAGTTGCTGCTGTTTCTACCTTCGAGATTTTAGGTTTAGCACCGCTTAATATACCAACCTGGGGGGGGATGCTGAACGGTTTCCTTGGAGATTATTTTAGCATTGGGCTCTTTCCATGGATACTGATACCGGCAATTACTGCACTTACATTGTTCATTTTATGTTTCATCTTCATTGCACGCGGACTTGATGAAGTTGCAAACCCAAGAGTGAGGTCGCGATAAACATGTTAATCGAGGAAACTAACCAAATTTCAAAGGACTTACTGAGTGTTAAGAATTTGTCGGTTGAGTTTGATACTTATTCCGGCAAAGTTAAGGCTCTAACAGACATCAATCTCAGCTTGAAGACTGGTGAAATACTAGGAATACTTGGAGAGTCTGGTTCAGGCAAGAGCACTCTTGCACTCGCAATTATGGCTCTACTTCCAGACAATGCGCATATTACCGGGTCACTCGCGTTTTCT
>DAQB01000125.1:3089-4190 GCA_002502705.1 Thermoplasmatales archaeon UBA582
AATATAAGATGGGAACACATATCGATGATATTCCAGGGTGCCATGAACGCTTTTAATCCTGTGTATACAATAGGAAAACAACTTCGGGAAGTTTTTATTCTGCACACACAGTTATCCAAGGACGAGATCGAGAAGAAAATAGATGAGGTTTTAATGAGCGCTGGTCTAACTCCAAATGTAAAGAAATCCTATCCGCATGAGCTTTCTGGCGGTATGAAACAGAGAGCCATGATCGCAATGGCTCTTGCTCTGGATCCTGAAATTGTTATTGCAGATGAGCCTACCACCGGACTTGACGTAATAACACAAGCTGAAATTATCACACAGTTAAAAACACTAATGAAAAGTGGACGAATAAAATCAATGATTNNAGCCAGATAATGGAATTCGGCACTACCAGAGACATATACCTGAATTCCAGGAATCCCTACACGATTGAGCTCTTAAAAAGTTACCCGAGCATCAGAAATTCCAAAAACCACGTTGAAGGTATACCCGGAAGATTGCCAGATCCAACAAACCTTCCTGAGGGTTGCAAATTTGCAGAGAGGTGCTACTTAGCTTCGAACATCTGTATATCTCGCCCTCCCCCCGTAGTTTATCTGGACGAGGAACATTACAGTCTTTGCCACTTTGCAAAAGAAATCAAAGAAAACGAAAGAAGAGATACAAAGAAAACGGTCAGACTGGATTACGAGAATACAAATGATAATTGTCTAGAGATTGTGGAACTCACAAAATATTTTGACCTTAAGAAATCTTTTATTGGGTCCATTTACGGGGAGGAAGGACTGAAGGTTCACGCGGTAGATCACGTAACATTCAACCTGAAGAAAGGCCAAATACTGGGACTAGTTGGGGAATCAGGTTCTGGAAAAAGCACGCTTGCTAAGTTGCTTATAGGGATACTGCAACCAAACTCCGGGAAGATTTATTACTATCCAGATGGAGGAGAAGAAAAAATAGACTTGTCGTTGAAAAAAAGGGACCACCATCAATACATGAAATTTGCCAGCAAGAGACAGATGATTTTCCAGGATTCATACGATTCTTTAAATCCAAAGATGAGTGTACTTTCCATAGTGTCTGAGCCCTTAGCCG
>DAQB01000004.1 GCA_002502705.1 Thermoplasmatales archaeon UBA582
ATTCCATAAAGGAAGTAGTGACCAGGCTGATGGATGCAGGCGCCGACGCACATACGGGAGGAGGAGCTGAAATATTTGATCCGGAAGTCAGGAAAGTCATCACTACGAAAGAGAAGATTTCGGGTGAAAAGTGGCTGGAGGACGCGAAAGAAATACACGCACTCGGTTTCCGTGGCAACTCTACGATAACATATGGCCACGTCGAAAATTATGATCACATAATAGATCATTTCATCAAACTGCGGGATTGCGAGATTGAACAGCCCGGGATTATTTCAATTATACCGCTGAAATTCAGCCCTGAAAATACACCACTGCTAAGATCTGGCAAAGTCAGGCATGAAGCCTCAGGAGAGAAAGATCTCGATGTGATATCACTGGCGAGGATCATCGCAGGATCTGCGATCAAAAATATAAGTGTATATTGGGTCGCACTCGGAAAACTGGTTTCTCAGGTCGCACTGAGATCGGGTGGCAATGACCTTGTGGGAACTGCTTTCAGCGAAAAGATATTTGGGGCCACTGACAGGAAGGAGAAAACGTTTTCTGAGGAACTCGATTCCATGATACTGGGAGCTGGAAAAATACCTGCGCAGAGGGACACTTTCTATAATATCATACGGTACTCCTGATATCTTATCCACGGAAATTCCTGCCGGCGATTAATACTGAAAGTCCACCGATAACCGCGACGCTTGCGGCGTACAGGTATGAATATTCTGGAGATATCAGGTAAAGAAGTCCTACTATAATATTTCCTGAAAACATACCAATGCTCCTGAAGAATGAAAGCTTCCCCATTGCGGTTCCAGCCTTTGATCCACGAACTATCCTTGAAACAATTGATGGCTCAAACGTCTCTATCGCTGATGTACCCAGGCCCAGGATCAGTGCCGATAGATAGAAGTATTCAAAAGCGGCATGTAGAAACAGGATCAGGAATATACCAAGTGCTGCAAATCCTGAGAGGATATAACCAAACAGCCCAAGAATCGGGATTTCTCTTCTAGCCCGGATCCTGCTGTAAATAAATCCACCGGCTGCCGATGTTCCCATGAAGATCGGATAAACAAGGAGACCATAAAGAATAGACGAAGACACCTGTGCAGCGGTTAGTATAGGGAAACCTACGCTGTAGTAGCTGAAACCGAAAAGGGCAGTTGCAAAGAGTATACTGTAATATGTTTGCCCGGCAGATTTTTCAACGGGTCTGTTCTCATCCACTGTCTCCCTTTTTGTTTTCCTTGTAAGAGAAATCAGAATGGTAGAAACTATCAGCGGTATAATAGAGACAAGAAATATCAAGGAAAATGAGATACCAACGTAATACATTGTAATAAGAAAAACAGAGGCTATTACACCACCGCCAACGTCCAGACCATGCAGGAGGCCGAATGCATTTGTTCTTTCCTCTCTGCTTGTTGATTCTACCATGAGTATCCTTCTTGGCGGTGAACGGAAATTCCTGGCCCACCATCCTGATACGTATAAAGAACCGGCAGTCGCGTAATTCCTTAAGATTCCTGTGAACGAAAGAATGGGAATCAGTGAATTTCCGATTATAGAAAGTTTTTTTGGATCAAACCTGTCTGCCAGCTTCCCTCCTATGTAAGAGAAGACTGAACCTATGCCATAACTGAATGCCTCAATCAATGCGAATGCCCATATTGGTGCATGAAGAACAAGAACAAGAAAGACGGAGAGGCCACCGACAACTATCTGGTAACCCATATCTGCAAAGAAGGCTGAAAACGAAAGAAGGTATACGTTTACATGGAAGCGCCTTGCCATCGGGACAGAATTTTCGTATCTTTTAAAACACTGCCGATCCCTGAGTCATTTATAACGCCACCTATCGATCTTGATAGAATTATGAAGAGCAATAATTAGTTTGGCTGCATGAATTCCAAATTTTGTCGAAAGCAACGAAGGTTCTTTGTTATAACTATTTAAAAAAATGACATTTGAAAACTCTTTGTTATAGTTAACTGAACTGTATAACTGTTATATCATAATTTGTTAATGATTTATAATTATACAGGCTACAATTTTCAACAATACCTAAAATTATGAGATTCAGTAACTTGCGGTCATTTCGCCCAAAGTCAAATTAGAGTCTGGAAGTATGCTTATTCCTGAAAACGCAAGCCCAAGAGATGTGTAGGATGCATGAAAACCGTTAAATGTCAGTTCTCCACCTGCCAAGATCCCTTCCATTGAGTACCAGTTCAATGTGATGTTGACTCCACTGCCCCAGGCTGCGGCGAACAAACAGGAGTTATGTAAATTGTAATTCTCAGTAAAGTTATGTGGCTCCGGGGTAATTGTGGTATTTACAGGATTATTGGGGTTTCCCTGTGACAAAGTTATATTTGCGATCTTGTTGAATTCTGCATTGAATCCCATGCTTACCTGCTGCTCCTGTGGCAATCTGTTGAAAATAGAAATTATTTCAGTGAAGTTCCCTGGATTCAGGATGTAGTGAACGTTGACTACAAAAGAGCTAAAATTTACACATTCATTTGCAATCCCAGCGGATTCGTTGTAGAATGCCTTGTCACAGACTGTTACAAACCGACCGGGTGAAGGGTAAAAATGCAGAAACATGCCCTGCCCATTGTTTTGACTGTAAAGAACTGCCGTCGCAGATCCGGTGATGTTAGCTGAGGTATTTCCAGATCTCATTGTTCCTGCATTAAAGTCGTAGGGCGGAAATGGAGGCAATTGAGAAGACTTTGAGTTCTGGATCATGGATTCTCTTATAATCAATATCCCAGCCGTGATAATAATTATGGAAATCAAGACTGCAATGATTGCCTTTGTATTCCTGTTCATCCATCACCTTCATTCATATAGGTGGAACACCGCCGCTTGAAATACATATTCCAGAATAAGACCATGTGGCCTGCGTATTGGAATTATATGGTCCAGTCATAAGTTCCATGGAATCAACACCCGGTGCAACAGTTATCATTTCATAAACTATAAGATTCTGTGACTGGATCTGCTGCCATGAGAGTGTTCCGCTGTCCTGGTAAGAGTCAAAGAATTGGATGCCATAAGCCGAATAGCTATTAGAAACAAGGTAATTTCCAAAATCCGGTAGGTTGCTGCTATTATGCGAGTAAACAAAACTGCCAGATCTCATGAAACTCGCCTGGCGGAATGAGATATTGAATAGTATATACATTCCGGAAGTCGGCGGAATAACGTAATCTAACTCCAATCCATTAAAAGCACTGAAAATATAAGTCACAGTGCCTTCGCTATAGTTATCTACAACCCCCACGGTATTCTGAACATTGTTATCGATTCTTTTGACACAATGAGATACCGGTACCTCCTGTAAAAATTTATTCCTGTTTAAGGTAAAAACTGACAAATGAAATCCCAGAAAAAACTCCCCGTTTGAAAGTGAGATGTTGTTGCCGCCATTGAATGTAAAATAATAACCATTCATTGAGTAGGTCGACACGTTCAGGTTGGAAGCATTGCTGATTGATTTATGAGATTGAGAGTTCTGTGAGCTATGCGAATGTATCCAGACTGAGAAACCTAAGAGGATAATGGCTGATACAGCAATTACCATGATCTTCTTGTTAAATTCAGGTTTTCCAGACATTTAAGACACTAAGGATCTACTATATAAAAAATTTATGCAATTATGAAATATCAAAGTTCTATTCCACCTCACACATTAATAAAATTAGCTGCATCTGACAGGTTGGGATATTTTTGAAACTGAATGAAAGTGATTAAATAAATGACAATATCTAAATCACTTTTGATCTAAAGCCGTATCTTATGAGAATGAATGCCAGGTTAAATCTAAAAGTGTCTGTGGGTCCCAGAATAAGTGACTAAGTGATGATAAATTTACCTTCATCCTTTCTTATGAGACCAGAATATATGCCCCATTCAATAAGCATAACCTCTATGTCGTGATGGCCGGTGGGAGAATTAAATGTCTGTACTCCGCGTGATTCGAGCTCCTCCAGAAGCTGTTCAATATCGAATTCCCGGAGTTCAATGGCAGTCTTGAAAGGTTCCACATTCTTAAGTGACTCCTTGATTATCTCCTTTCTTCTTTTGATGCTTGAAGAGATTAATTCCTTCCCTAATACTGTTGAAGAAAGGTCACCAGACTCAAGGTTTACAAAACCTATCCTTGCTGCAGTGAATACAATCGGCATCAGTTCATCCAGATCGACTTCCATTTCTTTCTCCAGCTGGTATAAATCAGCCTTTCCCTCAAATATATTATTCAGTACATAAAGAAGACCGATAAGATCTGCCATTCTTGATTGCGGGTCTACGACTTCAGTCAATTTTATATCTCCATGCATTTGAATAACTTTGGGCTTGAGTTCCCGAATTTTCCTGTGATATAAGACCAAACCTAAATCCATGCGTTTCCTGCCTTGAATCAAACATGCCGTATAACATCGCAAATTCTTGATACCGATAATTTGTCCGGGATTTAAGCATTTCCTATTTCCTCTTGCTATGTTGCTGGCAAGATTTGCTTGTTAAAACAAAAAGTTCAACTTTTATTTGATTATTTCTCGACAGGTAATATGTGTTAAATTTTCATAGAGGGTCAATTTATCTAAACAGGACTATTTACGGGATTGACTGGTTTGTCATTGCTCCGTCACTCGTATACGTTGCAACTTCATTGCGCCTTTCCGTAATAGAGATCGGTTTGATTACAACCGGATTTTACATTGGCCTCGTACCTTCCCAGTTGATCAGTGGGGTTCTTTCGAGAAAATTTGGAAGTAAATTAATTTCCTTCACAGGTATGTTATTGCTTGGATTTTTTACTTTCTTAACAGCGTACTCTCAAAATTTTTATGAAATTTTCTGGTTCAGGATCGCCTGCGGCATAGGTTCATCGCTTTTTTCTTCACCTGCGCTTTCTAGGCTTTCTGAGTTCATGACGAAGGATGCAACCGGTAATGGCGTAGGGTTATACAATTCATTTTTCAATGTTGGTGCAGCTATAGGTTTTGGTGGATTAGCTTTCGCAGATGCATATATTGGCTGGAGAGTCTCACTGGAAATGTTAGGACTTGTCTCAATGGGAGCTGCACTTCTCCTTATTCAACAGAAAAGCGTAAGAGAGATTCCAGCAAATAATTCAGGGATTGTTTCCTCGTCGGGAAGATCGAATGTTGTTTTATTGATTGTTATATCAGTTTCACTTGTACTCGCATCCATAACTGAAGCTGTTGTGGGGCAGCTTTTTGTATATTATTCCGTGGTATACATTAAGGTTGGTCTTTACATTGCAAGCACTGCGCTTTCCGCATACTGGATAGCGGGCATATTTGGAGCTTTGTTGTTTGGCAGGTTGAGTCACTTATTTTTCAAGCGGAAGATAAATTTCATCGCTCCTGTCTTATTACTCGCACTTTCGTATTTTATTGTGTCATATATTGAAGGCAGCATAGAGCTCTTTCTTGTTTCGATTACCATGGGATTCCTCAGTAATGGTATACTTTCGATATTATATTTGTCGGTTATAAGAATGACGCACAACTCCGATAAGACCTCGCTATACTTGGGCATCAACAATTTCACCCAGAAGGTAATTGCCCTTGGAGCGCCATCGTTGTTCGCCATCCTTTCTGTCTTATATTCGTTCAAGATTTCATGGATAACATTGGCGTTGATCGGGATAGTCCCGGTCCTGGTATTACTTGTAACAGGAAAATTTCCGTGTTTAGAAATCTTCAATGTTTAATATGATTTGCCTCTGGAAATAATCATATTTATCTATTTTAATGCCGAGACGAGGTATTTATCAATGGCCATAAATAAAGTAAATATCAGCATAAAAGGAATAATACTGCATAGATAAGATCATTAGGAACAAGCAATCGGGAAAAATCTGTGGATTCCGCTGCACCATATTCCATTTTGATCTGCATAACACATGAAATTAATAATTAAGTGCCTAAAATAGCAGTTTTGACTCAAACTTCAAGTGTTTCTTCAATAAAAGGAGCCTAATAGGTTACCTCATATCCTGATATTTCAGTAATCACTCTAAATTTATGGCTGAAAATTTTCAAACTCAAAATGTTTTAATTGAAAAACAGGAAAACCTGCATGAATTGAACGACTGGAAGAGGTATTTGGGGGCACTCGGCTCGATGCTTAAATCAAGAATGTTCACTCAGAGGCCTTTTTTTCTGGCACATGCGATGACATTCGGTTGCAATTCAAGGTGTAAAACCTGCACCTACTGGAAAAATATCTATAGAATGAAGGAAGACATGAAGACTGAGGAGGTTTACCAATTACTTGATGAGGCATATGAAGCCGGCATGAGAGGATACTACATGTTCGGGGGAGAGCCCCTAATTAGGCCAGATATTGACAAGATAACAGATTACGCAAAGAATAAAGGTTTTATAACTGTCATGAACACAAATGGATCACTGCTGGAAGAGAAGGGAAAAAAGTTGAAAAACCTTGACTTTGCGTTTGTATCCCTTGATTATTACAATGACTATGATGATGTGATAAGGGGCAGGCCAAACACATTTGGTGAGGTAATCCGTGGAGTTTATGAACTTAAGAAAATCGGAAGGACCAAGGTGGCATTTGTTACGACAATCAGCAGCATGAACTGGAATGCAATGAGAAAAATGGCTGAACTGGCATCGGAGATGGGTGTGGGAATTTCATTCAATTCTGTTGAGCAATCGCTCGATTTCGGGCAGACTACATCAGACACAACACCTAACTTTGATCTCGGACTTAATCCAGAGCAGCTGAAGGAATTCTACAGTACCCTTCTGGATCTAAAGAGAGAGGGCTATCCGTTGCTTGAGACAGAGGAGGCCCTTGAAGACTTTGTTAATAGCAAGCCATGGACCTGCCATTTCCCGAAAATGTTCCTTTATGTTACACCAAATAAACAGGTCTATAACTGTGACTATACCTACGCTTATGACCTCAGGAAGGGATCGCTGGAGCAGTACCTGAGAAGCGATGGGTTTCGTTCATACGTTGCCTCTGCTGAAACATGCAATAAGTGCGTCAGAACATGCGTTCGTGGGTATTCCTATACATATGGCCTATTCCCAAGGCAACTGTGGGGGCTGGCAGGTCAGGCAAGGCTCCTTTTTGACAAACCATATGAATCCTGCTCGGTCGCAGGATCTCCCCAGAGGAAGGATAATAGATTACATGGGTCAAAGCCAGTAATCTGGCGGCACTGACTCCAATTGAAGCAGTAAAATGATTGCCATATATTCAGTAAGTCACTCCAACTACAAGTAAATTAAAAATATTTGCTGATGGATGTGATTGTAGAATTCATCTGCAGGGGTAATCCTGGATTTGCGATAGACTAGAAAAGCTGAATTAAAGACTGTCGTGAGCACTATAATAAACATAATCCTGGTCGAGCAGAGGAGAATGATTGGATTCAGGTATTACCGAGCTGCACCATAAATACCCTTTAGAATACATGATTTTGCCGATTTACTTTTATCATGAACCGTAATAAAACTGTTTAAAATTTTGATCGCGGCACATATTGCAGTCACAACGCCGAATTTCAGGAATAATCCTCTCGTGAGTAAATCCACTATAAATTTTCGATTTCTAATAAGAAATTGAGATTTAATATCTCTGCTCGATGTTCTTACCCTTTTCGTCGGGCATTGTAAGTATTGTCTCTATTACCGAAGAGAATATCCAAAGAACCGACACGATCAACAGTAAAACATCAGGCGCAATAAAAATTGAAATTATAAAAAGAATAATTGGGAGAACAAATTTAATTACTCCCCAGACAAATTTGTAGTAATCAAACAAGAAAGATTACCCGAACAGCGAGCTGAGACCAGCAAGTGCATCCTCTTCGGAAGCGGCTGCCTCTTTCTCATCCTTCTTTTCTTCCTTCTTCTTTGAGTCCTTCTTTTCCTCGTGCTTTGCTTCGGCCGCAGGAGCAGGGGCTGCATGCATAGAGGCTGCGTTCTTGACGACTTCCTCTATGTTGACTTTCTTCAGGCTTGAAACAAGAGCCTTTAACCTTGATTCATCCGGAGTTACACCGGCGCCTTCCAGCACCTTTTTCAGCTTGTCCTCATCCACTTCACTGCCTGCTGCATGAAGCAACAGCGCACCATATACATATTCCATTCCTTTTTACCTCCTTACTCTTATCCAAACAGGGCACTGAGCCCTGCTGAAACGTCCTCGTCTGATCCCGGTTTTTCATCCTTTCCAGACTTTTCTTCTTTCTTTTCTTCCTTGCCCTCTTTTCCCTCAGCTGCGTTCTGCAGTGCAGAGGCTTCCTGAATTGCCTTGAGAATGAAAAGCTCGATATTTGCATCGTCCACTATGCCTGCACTTACTGCAAGTGACTCAGCAGTCAGCCTCGCCCTTACTATGAGATCAGGCATTATTTCAGGCACAATGAATCCAGTATCAAGCGCAAGCGCCTTTGCACTCATGAATGACTTGACAATGTCAATGGAGACTGCCTCGGGTGTTATCGCCAGAACATCTTTTGAATAGACCATCCCAGAAGAAAAAGCTGCAACAAGGTTGAGCCCGACTTCAATAGGTCTTATGTCAAGTTTCTGCAGGAGTGCTGCCCTCTCCTTGGAAATCGTCTCTCCTTTCTTTACAACAACAGAGTCTTTCTTGATTACAATTTTACCCTTTTCTATTGCAGTCTGGAGACCTGCTTTTTGAAATTCACTTATCATGGGTCCTGGAGGAAAACTTGTCTCTCCCTCTGGTATTGTTATATCGGAAGATGCGACCTCGCCCCCTCTTGGAGACATCATCTGTCTCTTCTTGCTCAGGAGATCGTTCACATTCACAGGATCGTCGTTTGTAGTTAAGAGAGCAACCTGCCCCTGAACAGACGGCATAAGAAGGTTTATGTTCTCCTTCTTTGAAGTTTCAATCGCTTTTTTCAAGAGAGTAACACGCATTACTCTTATTTCTGCACTCTGGCGCACATCCCGCCTTATACTCTGGAACTGATTGTTCCTGAGGCCATGAATGTCCACTATCGCAACAGTATTATGATTATCAATTCTCTTTGCTACCTGCTTTACAAGCTCAACCTTCCACTGTGCCGGCTTTCTCATTCCACATCACCAACGTTAACCTTCACGGGTTTGCCCATAGTTGTCTTGAGATAAACAGAGGCGATGTTTGAACTTCCCTTGTCAAGTTTTCCTATTATCCTTTTAATTACAGCTGTAATATTTGCAGCTATGTCCTCGTCTTTCATATCCTTTGTACCTACCGGGACATGAAATGTCTTCTTGTCCCTGGTTCGAATCCTTACTGTTCTCCTCAGATTGTTAATCAAAGTCGTTGGATCCTGCCCTGGTGGCACTGGCTTGGGCATTTTGCCTCTTGGACCGNNACCAAGTGATTTACCGACTGTAGCCATAAGTGTCACTTCAGCAACCATAAAATCTGTCTGCTCAGCTATCTTCTTGAAATCTTTTTTCTTTTCTGCAAATGTGCTAAGATCCTCAGCACCGTAAACCCTGTCTGACTTGTCTTTGACCCTGGATTTCAGTTCTTCTGATCCTATAACAGCTATTGATATTGGCTTGCCCCTTCCACTTGGAAGCTGCACCTCATCATTAATCCTGTTCTTCGGATCAGTCAAATCGACATCTTTCAGGTTAATTGCAAGTTCAAGGCTCTCCTTGAATTTTCTTTCCTTGGAATTTGCCTTTGCCTCTTTCACGCTCTTTATTAAATCCTGTTTACCCAAGTTAATACCTCCGTAGTTCTAACGAGCAAATGCTCTCCTACAGTTTCAGACCTTAATGGAACCATCCTTAATTAATTTTTGAAACTCCTTTGGATCCTTCCCCTCAACAGTTACACCCAGTGAAACGCAGGATCCGATAACTTCCATAACAGCAGACTTCAGATCTTTAGCGAGCATGCCATCCATTTTGGCCTTCGCAACAGATTTGATCTGATCAAGCGTTGCATTTCCTGCAACAGCCTCCTTTCTTTTTGCTGCGCCACTCTCTATGCCAAGCTCCTTCTTGAGCAGGGCAGAGGTTGGTGGGATACCTACCTTTATCTCGAAGAGCTTTTTCGCCGGATCTGTTACAATAACCGATACGGGAACCTGCATACCCTGAAAGGATTTTGTCTTTTCATTAATCTGTTTCACAATCTCACCCATGTTTAACCCGAGCGGGCCAAGAGCTGGACCAAGTGGTGGACCTGTTGATGCCTTTCCACCTTCGACCATTAAACTTACTGTTTGAGCCATTTTAATACCTTCGGTACCCGGGTGCATAGCGAGGGTAATCATTAACTTTATTCTTGCCGGATCTGAGATAAAACAGCAATGCAAGAATAAACGATGAATTATATATTGTTGAAAGAATTCACAGCGAGGTGCATCTTTCTGCATGTTAAGATAGTAAACGGTAGAAAATTCTCCGGACCAGTCAATGGAGCTGCCGCCCTCATTGATATTTTCAGATCCACAAGCTCGATTCCTATAATCCTCGACAGGGGCGCTACCGAGGTCATACCTACCCGAACAGTGAAGGAGGCAAGGATCCTGAAAAAGAAGATACCAGGCTCTCTACTCGTTGGAGAGAGGTATGGTTTCAGGGTACCAAGATTCGATATCGGGAACTCCCCACATGAAATTTTGAGTGCAGATCTCAAAGATAAAACTGTAATTTTCACATCAACAAATGGTACCATGGTTCTGCAGAAGATAAAAATGGCATCGTTCGTTTATACGGCATCTTTCATCAATCATTCTGCATCACTTGAAGCATTGATAAAAACTAATGAAGACATCAATCTCTTCATGTCAGGGAGGCCTGATGGAGCTGCCGTTGAGGATGAGATATATGCTCATTTCCTGAAAGATGAAATTGAGGGAAAGCACCCGGATCCAGAGGAGGCACTTGACAGAGTCAGAAACTGCAATGGTGCCAAAAGGCTCAGGATGATGGGTTTTTCAGATGATATTGAGGCTTGCTTAAAGATGGACAGCGTCAAATTCCCAACAAGGTACAGAGATGGCCGGATCATCTGTGAAAAGTAATATTTTGATCGCCATATGTTCGAGACCTGTATGTCTCCAGGAAGCCAATTAATTCTCCTGCAAATTTTAGTTTCTTTCTTTTTGTTTCCAGCAGGGGCTTTGACTTTGCTATAGGATCCTCAAGGTTGAAACCATAGATATCAATCTGAGGAGATCCTAGAAAGTTTGCAAAAAACACACTTCTGTCACCATCCGTAAAACCCCCAAAGTTATTGGCAGGTGGATGTATGTATACCTGACAGGATGGAATTATTGGCCCCTTTATCTTTGAGAAGTAATCAATGATTCTGGGAATATTATCACCGTGTGCATGCAACACGACCGTTGAGCCTGTTCCAGAATATGAAAAAAGTTTCTCCAGGTTCCCATCAAGATCTGTTACAATAAAAGCAGGTGGTTCAGGCAGATTATAATTCTCAACTGAGCTCCCTGCAACGATTACAGTTGTTCCAGGGTCTATTTTCGGCATGCTGCCTGATAGGTTGTAAGGTCCGATTATGACAGATGGTTTGCCAATGAAGTTTGATAGATCCGGAAGTTTCCTCCTGGCGCTCTGAAACATCCTGCATAATAGCACTGATGACTGATAATCAAGGTACCTGTCTATAGCCAGTTGGCTGAAGATCTTCTGCATAATGTTTTCGATTTCACTAAGCAGTTTCTTGTCTAAACCTGATGTATAGATACAACTATTTTCCATTGAAAATATCTTTTTGGATGTTTCCTATTGAACCCAGATTGTGGGTCTCGGCATAATAACGATGAGCTATCGAAGATGAGACAGCAAGCACAAGACCGAGGATAAGAAGCGAAATGTTCACGACCGCAGACCCGAAAGAAATGTATCTCAATACATATCTTATGTAATTTATCATACCATAAACGATGAACCCCACGGAAAGCGAGAAAAGAAGCGCATAAATGTTTCTACCAATTCCTGTTTTCCCATTTACGAGCATCTCAACAGCTATGCCACCCTCCCGGGCAAGGATTGCACCGTAAAACCACCATGTGAAATATGACACGAATAGAAGAAGTGAGTCAAGGAGTGGATGCGGTGTGGATATTGTTATGACGTAGCTGGATGCAATACCCGCAAAAACTAGAGAAAAGGCGATTATATAAGACACGAAAGAGATTCTGGTGTCCTCAGCATACTGACGGATTGACTTCACGAATTTTAAACCACGCTCGCCAAGGTCGAATGCCCTCTCAATGAAGTAAACGCCAAGTATGAAAGCGACGAAAGTAAGAGCCGCAGATCCAGGCCCACCGATGGAATTTATGCTTCTTGAAGATATCAGGTTAAAGATTATTACAGAAAGAGCGACGACCCCGTATGTAAGAAAAACAAGTCCCAGTGGAACCTGAAATTTGTTTGCAATTTTTTTGTCTTTAAGTGCCTTTACAATGTAATAATAGATAGACTCAATGTTCTGGTTGTGCCGCACTATAATGTGCTTGACATACTTTACCTTAATTCTTGATAGAATTAGCGGCATGATGTAGTCATCCTCAGCGCCATCTGTGGCAAGGATAAGGTCGTCAAATTGATCACTCGCAAGAACTTCGTCCAGCTGGGCTGCAATCATCATGTCGGATTTTGAACCAACTTCATTATCCCCGGTAACTAGCGCAATCTCTACGTCTTCACCGTTTTTCTTCATATCCTCGTATATCTTAAGTGCCCCGAATAATGCATTTGCATCAGAATCTTCTGGATCTATACTGACAAGCTTAACAGCAGCCGCGTAGCATTCAGAATAACCAATCACCGGCCCCTCGATTTGGGCCTTGTCTCCATAATCGTTATCCCTGTCCACGTTGAGTATTAAAGTTCTCATTATCTTCTGATACGATGATGAATAGGAAAGTTTAATATAATTACCTTTCG
>DAQB01000150.1:0-240 GCA_002502705.1 Thermoplasmatales archaeon UBA582
CCGCCTGGAAATGGTATTACGAAAACATCGGTAATTCCAAATGCCCGATCATAGATACTTACTGGCAGACCGAGACTGGCGGATTTGTTATGTCTCCTGCTCTCGGGCTTGGACTTCCACCCCTTAAACCAGGTTCTGCAACATTTCCCATGCCCGGAATCGATCCTGTAATCCTTGACGAGGAAGGCAATGAGGTCAGGACAGGAGAAAAGGGTTACATAGCATACAGGAAGCCCTGGC
>DAQB01000150.1:342-9565 GCA_002502705.1 Thermoplasmatales archaeon UBA582
AACCATAGAGATAGAGGATGCATTAATCTCGTCAAAGGAGGTGGCTGAAGCAGCTGCCTTTGGAAAACCCGACGAGATCAAGGGTGAAAGTATAGTTGCCTTCGTTGTATTGAAGGATGAATTCAAGGCTGACCTGGATATAGTATCGACTCTACGTAAAAGAATAAGGGAAGAACTTGGACCCATATATGTTCCAGAAGAGATACATATTGTGAGTACACTACCAAAGACAAGGAGCGGCAAGATCATGAGGAGAGTAGTTAAGGCAGTTTTCCTGGGTCAGCTCCCGGGCGATATCACGACACTTGAGAGCTCAGCATCAGTGGAAGAGATCAAGGCAGCCATAGAAGATTTCAGGAAAGAAACCAGTAAGTGAGCCTTTTGTAAGGTTTTAAGGATCCAATTCTTTTAGAAAAAATTTTCATTTTTAATCTATTTTATTTCATTTTTCAGTTTTGTTCCACAATCCAATATTAGCAGGATTGTCTAAGAAAACGTTAAATCTCCTATTTATATGAGCTAACGGTGAAGAGACTTGGCGGTGGATCCGCATATACAGGTAAATTACCAGAGGGGTGCGTTCTATGCGCCAAAGGGGGAAAGATGGTTCTCTTTGTGTCCGGTATATGCGATGCAAAATGTTTTTACTGTCCCATTTCAAGCGAGAAAAAGATGCTTGATGTGATGTTTGCTGATGAGATGCCAATCCGGGACCTGAGGGACGCGATACTCGAGGCGAACATGATCTCTGCAACCGGAACAGGTATAACTGGCGGAGATCCTCTCAAATTCTATCAGCGAACTTCTGATTACATCAAAATGCTTAAGCAGGAGTTTGGATCTAGTCACCACATTCACCTTTACACAATCAGTGGATCAAAGGAGGCAATTGATTCTGTCGCTAAGGCTGGCCTTGATGAGATCAGGTTTCATCCGCCAGAGGAAATCTGGACCAGGATGGATCATTCAATTTTCAAGCACAGGATAAAATGGGCCAGGGATAACGGCCTTTCAGTCGGTATAGAGGTACCATCACTACCTGGCAGGGATAAAGAAACAAGGGCACTGATAGACTTCTCTGAAAGAATGGATCTTGATTTCATCAATCTCAATGAGCTCGAATTTTCAGAGACAAATTTCAACAATCTTCTCGGTCGAAACTACACTGTCAAGAATGACTACGAATCCGGTGCCACAGGTAGCAAGGAACTTGCCATCAGCATGGTAAGGGAGCATCCTGAATTCACGGTACACTATTGCTCAGCTTCTTTCAAGGACGGCGTTCAGCTGAAAAATAGGCTTAAACGCCGTGCCAACAACATAGCGAGACGGATTGATATAGTTACGAAAGATGGAACCATACTGAAGGGTGTTGTTTCAGGAGAGGAGACAGATTCAATTGTTTCAGGCCTGCATTCCGTCGGTGTCCCGGATAACATGATATTCGTGAACAACAAGAAGAAAAGGGTCGAGATACCAACATGGATCATACCGGAACTCAAGAAGCTTCTGGATTATGAATTCTTCGAGGTTGAAGAATATCCAACTTACGATGCAATAGAGGTCGAAAGACTGAAGTTATAATTCATCTAAGGCGCATTCAAGATCCAGATAACCGGAGCTTCCTGACCATTCAGTCTTCTGTGAAATTATCCTTATGCGATTTCCACCATTCAATCCAACAACAAATGATTCATATTCACCGCCCTCGCCTGCCGGGTTGATGCCATATTTTTCATGCAACTTCATAAGATCTGCTATCAATCCAGTATCAAATCTCCTGCCCAGGAATCTTTCATCGAGACCCTCAGCTGATACTGAAATTATTACTGCTTCAATGCCGCGCAAGATAATTTCATTAAGAAGGATATAGGGATCAACCCTCCAGAGTGGAGAAAATGATAACAGACCTTCATTAGTACAATATTTCTCTATCCTTGTCTTCTGATAATCGGAAGCTATAGCACCGCTGATGACACATTCAATTTCAGACTTTTTGAGATCTTTAAAGGAAGATTCGAATTCTCTTTCGTCATAGTAAATTGTTTCCAGATCCAGTAAAGAAGAGACAAGCCCGGCATTCTTGATATTTGGAACATGGAACATCTCTGAATCCTGGACTGGAATATATGTCACGGCGGAAACCAGATCCATGCCCATCTCGGATCCAACAAGAGCTGCCAGGAAAGAATCCTTGCCCCCAGAGATCAATGCAGCTGCTCTCATACATCTGGATCTCAAGGTTATATATTTTTTTGTCATTACGCTTTGATAATAATGACCGTTGAAGTAGGAAAAAAAGCACCGGATTTTAAACTGGTAGATTCGAAGCTGAAGCACAAATCGCTGGATGACTACAAGGGAAGCAAGACAGTTCTTTTATTCTTCCCGGGAGCATTTACAGGAGTATGCACGAAGGAGCTCTGTACATTCAGGGACTCAATGTCAAAGTATAACAATCTCAAGGCCAAGGTCGTAGGCATAAGTGTTGATCAGCCATTTTCGCTTGCACAGTTCGCGAAGGAAAATAACCTGACATTTGATCTTCTCAGTGACGCGACAAGGGAAGTCTCAAAGAAATACGATTCGCTCCATGAGAACTTCGTTAATGTTGCCGGCCTCACTGCTTCCAAGAGATCTGTATTTCTGCTGGATGGCAATGGAACCGTTAAGTTCAAGTGGATATCCGAGGACCCTGGAAAGGAACCTGACTACGCTGGAATAGAGAAAGAACTGGCAAAGTTCTGAACTATTGAGTGAAATAATGGATCATGAAGCGGCCAGAAGACTGATTGCGATTGCAATATCATCCCGTAAGGATCATGATTCTATCTCGCGACAGGACATGATCAAGGAGTTATCTTTCAAGAGGCGCCTTCTGTCCACTGAATCTGTTAACAGGTTAATCGAAGCGTCACTTAAGGAGGGTCTTGTTCAGGAAAACGATGGAAACCTGAAGCCTAATTTTACAGTTTCTGGTATTTCTGTACCGCTGGACTTCTCAGTGAACGAAAAAGATCTATTTTCTGAGAACAGCGACAAGCCTTTATCTGAGAGATTGCTTGATCTTGCTGTCAACTCAGGCAACATTTCTAAGAAGGACGCCATAAAGATTGCAGGCGATTTCCTGAAAACGATGAAATTCCTTGATTTTGAGACCGCGCTCATGATTGTTCTATCTGATCGAGGTATAGATATCAGGGATTTTGCAAAAGAAATTATTTAGATTGCGCCTTAGTCATCCTTTCCGCTATAGAAATAGCGAGATCCACTTTTTCCATTTCCATGGCAAGGTCCGTTGCTATGTCGTAGATCTCTGAAATGTCGTCGATAAAATCCTTTCTTTCCTTCTTGTTCTTTATTTCTGCTGCGAGCGATTCTGCTTCTTCTATGACCTTCATTGCCTCATCAAGTGCCTTTTCTGAATCAAAACCGTCCATGCGCTTCAGTTTTATAAGGCCAGTCCTGGAATGAAAGTATGCCTGTGGGTTACCTGAATCATTTGCAGCTTTGGAAGCTTCAATATACAAAGCAGCGGATTCCTGTCTTCTCTTCTTGATCGTCGACAGGAGATCAGCCTTGGAGTTAAGCAGTTCAGGCAATTCCTCCAGATCTTTCGAGGACCTGGCGAGCTCAATAGCCTGATCTATTCTTTTTTCTGCATCAGGAATCTTTCCAGCATCAGCTTCTATAAAGGACGAATATAGGAGATCACTGATCACCATTGGGGTGATACCAAGTTTTTTATGTATCTCAATTGCGAGATCTGCATACTTCAGGGAATTTTCATCATTACTAGGGGTCATTCCATAATAAGCCTGAGAGATACCGAGGAACAGGTCGGCAGCCTCCTCATTATTTTTTGACTGGAACTGTGGTTCCAGCTTTGATAATTCTCTCAGACCATCTAGATATTTTCCCTTGTCTATAAGGGAAAAGCCATTCTTCATCAAATCTTCTGCTTCTGACATTGTTCGTAAAGAATATCCCGCCTCTGTATTTATTACTTTTTTCTTAATTTTTCAAGGAGGTTTTTTGCGTTTGTAGGCGATATATCCCCGGATTCAACGAGCATGGTTGAAAGCTTACCAACCTCATCTGGAGTTGCCCCTGCACTAATCGCGATATTTCTGGAATGTAACTTCATGTGACCCTTTTGAATGCCCTCTGAAGCAAGTGCCTTTATCGCTGAAAAATTCTGTGCGAGCCCGACTGCTGCAATGATACTTGAAAGTTCACTGGCACTCGTAACACCAAGAATCTTCCTGCATGCCATTGCCTTCTTCGAGACTGATGCAGCACCTCCAACTATACCAACAGCCAGGGGTAATTCAATACTCCCAATGATATCACCGCTATTATCAACCGAATACTTTGTCATTGAATGATAGCCACCCATGGATACGAACGCGTGAGCTCCGGCCTCCACAGCTCTCCAGTCGTTGAATGTCGCCAGCAAAACTGCGTCAATGCCATTCATAACTCCCTTATTATGCGTTGCAGCCCTGAATATATCTGCTTCCGCAAACTCATACGCTTCCATTATAGAATTAACAGCAGCCTCACCGCCTACAAGGTCTTTCCGGAATTTTGCAGTTGCATAAGCCCTCCTGTAAATCGAAAGATTACTGAGTATCCTTAAATTCACTCGTCCACCAGTTATTCGCTCTATTTCAGGGGCGATGAATTCGCACATTGTATTGACAATATTTGCACCCATGGCGTCCTGAACATTTACGAGAAGGTGAACAATGAGCATTTTCTTTCTTGAGTGGAGGATCCTTGTTTCTATATCAATCGCACCGGAATTCTTTTCCCTCAATGTTTTGCTCTTCTCATTTGCCAGTGCAATCAATTTCTGCTTCTGTGAAAGTATTCTGATTGAGGATTCTTCAGGTGACGGAAGATCCATGACCTGTATCTGCCCAATCATAACTGGATCCGTGGAGTACGCCGTGAATCCACCAGATGGACGTGCTATCTTGGCAGCCTTGGAACAGGCAGCAACGACTGAAGCTTCCTCTATTGCCATTGGAATGAAGTAGTCCTTCCCGTTTATCAGAAAATTTGTGGCGATTCCCAGCGGTACCTCAATATTACCGATAACATTTTCTATTAATTTATCTGCTACTTCGATGGATAGTGCACCATGTTTGTACAATGCATCCACATCATCAGACGATAGGTTGAGTATTTCAGTAATTAGTTTTAAGCGTTCTTCCGGCATTAATTTGTGAAAGCCGCTAATTGCAGCATCTTTAGCCATGCATCTTTATTTTTGCGCTGTATTTAAGACATTTCCAAGTTTTAAGTTCGCAATCAAAAATGAAAAGGTTTAAGATTCAGGCTAAATTCGCTGTCTAATGCCAGTCTATCAGGTTGGGGAACATGAGATACTAAAAGAGGAAGCTTCATACGGCTATGCAGAGAATGAATATTATGACGGCATGCTTTATCTTTCTGATAAGAGACTAGTCTTTGAGAAGAAGGGAAAGCGTGGCCTCATTCACGCCACTCCGCCACAGGTCGTGCTTGATGTTCAGTTGCATGAGATTTCAAACATTTCAAGTGCGGTTCCCAAGATAAAGGTGTTCACGAAGAAGGTTCTGACCGTTGAGTACCAGAGTGAAAAGGATGTCCTGAAGGCAAGATTCCTGCTGCCCGATCCATCAAAGTGGGAAACGGAGATTCGCAAGTGGACGANNAGAGACAGGAAGAGGAGAGAATAAAGAGGGAGCAGGACGAAATCTACAGAAAGCGTGTGGAGATGGCAAGAGCCAAGTCAGGTACTACAAACGTTGGCGTTGCTTATTATGGGAAACCAGGCCAAAACAATCAATCACCCACTCCTCCAAGACAAAAGGATGAGGACATAATAGAAGGGGATTCCACAAGCACTTCGATGCAGGTGTCCAAGCAATATCCTCCAGCTACGAAATCAGAAAAAACATGTCCTTCATGTGGCGAACCTGTCAAACCCGGAATGAAATTCTGTCCTTCCTGCGGTGAACCACTCAAATAAACGTTTACTCTTTCTGCTGCTCCGCAGCATCCTGCGTCTTTGGCTCTTCAACAGGAGTTTCCTCTTTTGTATCAGGAGCAGGCTCCTGTTCAGGTGTCGTCTTAGATACCTCTTCCTTTGCCTCCGTCTTCATAGATTTGTTCTTCCTCGAATTATAATGTAATATAACGCCCAGAATTACCAGCACAAGTGAGCCAACCGGAATATAGAAATAGACAGCAAAGAATCTGTCAAAAGCATGGCTGAATTCATAAGCAGCTGCTACAATTCCATCGGCAATTGCTATTATAAGAAATATCACGAATACGCCAATTCCTATTATAGTCAGGACCGGAAGCCTGAAAAATCTCCTTGCTAAGGTTGGTTTCATGTTTTCATCTTTGTTCGGCATCAGCATAGTATAGAATGGATGCTATAAACTGTTTCCTTGTGAATAGAATAAGAATAAAAAGACCATAATAATTTCACAAAATTGCATGGAAGTTAATGTAAGGTAAAAATCCAATGCTTTAGTACAGAGGTGTCCGACAATAGAAGCGAACTTAAATATCTATAAACAATAATGGCTGTGTGTTAAAAACCGGCGCAGAGGCGTTGGGTTCTCCAGGTATTGATCCAAGATGGGCAAGGGGTGACAAGGACGGGATTGGAACAGCATACAGATCATCATCCCGTGTGTGGTTTTCTATCTGGAACGGCATCCTTACCGAGGTTTATTATCCTCATGTAGACAAACCACAGATACGTGAATTGATCTTTTCGTTCACAGACGGCTCAACTTTCTTCATAGACGAATCCTCCCTGAACCATAGAATCGAAAGAATAACAGAATTCTCGCCTTCTTACAGGATAATTTCTGAGGACCCAAATAGGAGATTTAGGCTAATTAAGGAGATCATTACAGACAATTATGCACCATCAGTAATCATTAATGTCAAGATACAGCATGGAGAGAACTGGAACGATTCAATCTCAAGTTATTTCACAATTTATCCACATATAGATGGGGAGGGGAAGAACAATCATGGTTACATCCTGCACAGGAACTTTGACAGGATATTCATCGCTGAAAGAAACGGGACATACATGGCTGTTAAGGCAAGCAGCCAGTTTGTTAAGGCCTCAGTTGGATATGTAGGGAGAAGTGATGGCTTTACAGATCTAAAGGAGACATTCAATTTGAGCAGGGAATTTGATAATGCCTCCTCCGGGAATATTGCATTCACAGCTAAGCTTCTTTTGCAGCATGACAGCGGGACAAACATAATATTATCATTCGGTAATAGCCAGCCAACGGCGTTATCGAGGTTATATCAATCTCTATCAGTCCCATTTGATTTTCACCTTGAAAGGTTCACTTCATCCTGGAAAAGGAAACTGGAATCCATACTGGATCTCGGAAAACAGTCTAAGGATGGCGGGAATCTTTACAGGATGTCATACAGTCTCATAATGTCTCATGAAGACAAGACCCATGATGGCGGGATCATTGCTTCGTTATCAATACCATGGGGGGAGCTTTCTGATGACAGCAACAAAGGCGGATATCACCTGGTATGGAGCCGCGATCTTGTAAACGCAGCAACCGGGCTCCTGGCCGCAGGCGATCATGAAACACCTCTGAGGTCCCTGATCTATCTTAGCGCTAATCAGCGTGAGGATGGAAGTTTTCCTCAGAACTTCTGGGTAAACGGTGAACCGTACTGGAATGCAGTCCAGCTGGACCAGACCGCTTACCCGATAATACTTGCCTATCAGCTTTCGAAGCTCAATGCACTAAAATTATTCGACGCCAGACCTCTGGTATACAAGGCAGTTTCATTTTTGATCAAGACTGGACCGGTTACTCAGCAGGACAGATGGGAGGAGAATTCAGGTTATTCGCCGGCCACGATCGCGGCTAATATTGCTGGACTGGTATGTGCAGCGTATTTTGCGGAAATCGACAACCGTTTTGACTTAAGGGATCTATTTCTCTCATTTGCAGATTTCCTTGAAAGAAATATTGAGAAGTGGACTGTAACGAAGGATAGCCAGATATGTCCGGATATAAGGGAACATTACGTCCGGATAAACCCTGCAGATTTTGATTCACCGGATCCAGACGAGCATCTTGACGGGAAACTTCTGTTGATCAAGAACGTCCCCCCAGATAAACCAAATACATTTCCTGCCAATTACATTGTAAGCACCGGATTCCTTCTCCTTGTGCGATATGGTATAAGGAGTGCTGATGACCAGTTAATTCTAAAAAGCGTTGAGGCAGTTGATAGAACCCTGAAAACAAATACTCCATATGGCCCTGTCTGGCATAGGTATAATGAGGATGGATACGGGCAGAATGCTGATGGATCAGGTTTCCAGGGAACCGGAGTTGGAAGGGGCTGGCCGTTGCTCACTGGAGAACGGGCACATTACGAACTCGCAGCCGGGCATGATGTCTCACAATATGTGGAGGCAATGGAAAGACTGGCATCTGATACGCTAATGCTTCCTGAACAGGTCTGGGACCGTGAGGACATCCCTGAAAAGCATCTTTTTCTTGGAAGAAAGACAGGCTCTGCCACCCCACTTGTCTGGGCACATTCTGAATATATAAAACTTTTAAGATCGATATCAGATAATAGGGTGTTTGATGAAATTGAAGAGGTAAAATCCCGATATATTACCAACAGAAATGCCCTTTTCAACCATGAAATATGGAAGATGAACAGGCAGGTTAAGCAGGTTGATCAGGGGAGGCCTTTAAGATTCATACTTGACAGACCTTTTCATTTAATTGGATATCTTGACCCGGATCACAAAATAAGGTTTGACAACTGCAGGAACACAGGCATAGGTCTGTATTTTATGGATATATATGACAGTAATTTGAGCGGAAAGACTGTTACATTTAAGATATACTGGCTCGATACCTCACAGGAAGACTATTCGCAGTTTGATATCAGGTTTCTGTAATTTATTTACTTGAGCAGGGAATATTTTAGAGAAACATCTCTCCAGGAAGCAGGATCTATGTTGAACTCCTTGCATATCTGAGGTACTTCGACACCATCCTTGATCATTTTTCTTATTTTTCTTACATCCCAGTAAGAAAGATCCGGCATAACCATGCACTCACCAGGTAGAAGATAATCATCGATGCTTATATTCTTTATGTTATTCGATTTCCTGACATATTAGACTGAGATGATTGATTTC
>DAQB01000150.1:9603-12888 GCA_002502705.1 Thermoplasmatales archaeon UBA582
CATACGGTATAGTTGAGAGAGATGGCAAGATAACAAAGGAAGGGTACATGCCCACTACTAAGGAAGGATTCCAATCCTTTCTGGATGGAATAGATTATGCAACTGTGATAGTGGAGGCATCCTCAACTATTGACAGGATAGTCTCAATGCTGCCAGAACATGAGATAAGGGTTGCCAATCCTATGAAAGTACGGTTAATATCTGAGTCCATGAAGAAGACAGACAGGAACGATGCTCATATACTCCTTGATCTATTCAGAAAACAGTACATGCCAGAATCATATCTTCCCTCAAAAGAGATACGTGAGGCCAGGAATATATGCCGTAATAGAAACTTCCTTGTAAGACAGCGTACAGCTGTCAAGAACCGTATACGTGATCAGGCATACAGGCTTGGATTCGACTTCAAGGGTTACACAAAGAAGAACCTTGATCTCCTCAGAGAGGCATCACCTGTTCTGAGGATACTTGTCAGTGATCTCAATAATTTGGATCAGCAGATATTTGATATGGACATGCAGATCTCGAATTCCATTCAGAACAACGAATATGCAAAGATCATTGATACAATTCCAGGCATTGGTAAATATGGAGCATTATCCATAGCTGCTGAAATAGGTGACGTTGACAGGTTCCCAAGGTAGGATAACATATTCTCATATGCCGGACTGGTACCAAGGATATACCAGTCTGGATCCAGAGAGTACAAAGGTCACATAACAAAGGGAAACAGTTTCATGAAATATATATTAGTGGAATGTGTGCAGTCACATATCCGTACATGCCCGTACTCTGAGATAACGGAAGCATACAGGAGGATATCCCTTCGTTCTGGATCAAACAAGGCAAAGATCGCAGCAGCAAGACATCTGCTGCGTATGATATACTACATGCTCAAACGCCGCATGGAATATGCCGTTATGACAGACGGGACCGGAGCTGACAAATTTCATGCTGCAATGCAGCCCTTATTAGACTAGCTCCGGCATCCCTGTAAATGTAAGTCAGAATACCGCACAGCGGTGAATAGTAGAACATACAAAGACACCAGAAAAGTTAAAGAGAGAGGTGATGATCAAAGAAAAGGGAACAAATCAATACCTATGTTAAGAGGGATTACCGGCAGAGCATCAATGGATTGATGCTATTTTATTCTTTCTTAATCGACCTCCTTCTGTTTTATGGCAGAATTTCCGGTCCAACACCTATTCGAGGCCTTTACCCTCATTATGGATATTCCGACCATTTCCCAACAGATTCCCTCAATCATAGTAACGATGCTTTCCATCTATTGATTTCCCGAGGTTATTCTATTGAGCCTGATTGCTTATGTACGATCTCTTCTCCCTCAAGATCCAGTACACCACCTTGAGGAGTTTGTTTGCTGATGCAACAAGAGCTTTGCTCTTTCCCTTACGGGATGACATGCGACGATAGAATTTGGAAATGCTCGATCCAGGATCATATCGCATATGCATATGAAGATCCTCGGATACGATCCATCTCAGGTATTTCGATCCCTGCCTTGTTATTCTCCCATGGTGTATTATATCGGCAGATTGCCTGATAGAAGGTATCAAACCCGCATATGCCAGGAGTTTTCCTGAATCGCCGAATCTAGATATATCACCTATCTCCGAATGTATGAGAAGCGCTGAGAATAAACCGACGCCTGGGATAGACCTAAGGAGCTTTACCTCTTCCAGATCCGAATATTTCTCAAGTTCGTGATCTATGGACTTTATCTCAAGTTCCATATTTTCCAGAATACGTAGATATGAATCGATCCTTGGTATCTTCAGATCCTTGAGCTTTTTGTGACCATTTAGAGTGAATGGATCCTCTATACTTACATGCATCCTCATCAGCTCAAATCTTATCCTGTTCTTGTAGGTGGTGGTACTCTGCTTTATCTGCATGCGGGTTCTCACTATCCTTCTGATCTCTCTTATTTCCTTTCTGGGTACATACGATTCTGGCACCCAGCCGTTCTTTAGCAGCTTTGCAAGTACCTCAGAATCGACATCGTCGTTCTTCATCCTCGATTCGGCGATCAATCTTATCTTCAGAGGATTGGCCAGTATCACCCTGAATCCATGCGATTCTATGAAATCATAAAGAGGCTCATAGAAACCAGTCGATTCCATGACAAAACTGTCACCTTTCTTGAAAGCATATAGATATGCTTCCAGATTCTCAAAACTATTCTCGAATCTATCCTTTCTCACCACATTTCCATTCTCATCCAATGTTGTGCATACAATTATTTTAGAGTGTATATCCATACCTGTATACGTGGGATCATCACCTCCTAAACGGTGATCCCACAATAACAAAAGTGGAATGTTAATTTTCCCTATTCAGGCCTCTTAAGCATTCCATCATACTTGGAAAGATACTTGAAAAATGCGCACTAGAAGAACAGCAGGACCCGGTCAGAAAGATGCTTGGAGATTTCTATTTTTCCTCCATGGATACTGAAAAAATAGAGGAGTTGAAATTCAAACCTTTGTCCGATGTCATGGCAAGGATTGATTCCATTCAGGATAAGGATTCGCTTGTCCAGATATTCTCCTACCTTCACTCAAATGGGATCCCATGTTCCTTTTCAATTTATTCGGACGGTGATATGAAGAACAGTTCAATCTATGCTCTGTATCTGGAACAGGGAGGTCTTTCGCTTCCAAACAGGGATTATTATTTAATGGATTCATTCAAGGATTTAAGAGAGAATTACATAAAACATCTTCAAAAAATGTTTATTCTGTTTGGTTTCGATAATGATTCCGCGAATTCATCGGCTAACATCGTCTTCCTGATCGAGAAGAGATTTGCAGAGAATTCCAGAAGGCCGCAGGACCTGAGGGATCCGGAAAAGAATTATAACAGAATGGATATTGCTGCCCTCAACCAGAAATTCAAGGGAATAGATCTTCAAAGATATCTTTCATACCTCGGGCTGCCCAACACTGAGTACGTGATAACAGGCCAACCTGAGTTTTATGAAAATCTTGGAAAAATGATAGATGATGTTTCACTCACCGTCCGAATAAATTGAAANNATAGATGATGTTTCACTCACCGACTGGAAAATATACCTGAAATGGAAAGTCCTGCATTTCGCATCACCATACCTGCATGAGGAGGTATTCAACGAGTATTTCGACTTTTACAACAGGAAGCTTATGGGTACTCCTGAACCTGAAAAGAGATGGAAGAGCTGCGTGAGACAGATAGACAGGCAGATTGGTGAAGCTCTCGGAAAAATATATGTTGAGCAGGAAT
>DAQB01000136.1 GCA_002502705.1 Thermoplasmatales archaeon UBA582
CTTCCGGTCCTGGCGGGTTTTCCAGATTGACTGCAACCCTTTTCTCCTTTGAGATAAAGGCTGCAGACCTTGAGTCCAGAGGAACAGAGTGTCACAGCCTCCACAGGGCCTGATAGAAGTCTGGTTGACCTTCCAAAGCCGTCGCCCCCGCATATCGACTTCGGGTAANNCCCCCCGGCCTAGTCCGGCCTCAGGTCATTGAAAACAGAATTAATAATCTTGTCTATATGTTTCACCATTAAACTTCGGGTCTAAGCCACGATGAAAGAACCGAAAATAGCAGTATACAATTGGATAAGATGATTTATTCGATGGCACTCCAGATCAAAACAGGTGGAGATTGAACAACGTAAAGATCATAACAGCGGTATCAACGATCCGGGGGTTTGGATATTCATCCGTCTGGATCTACAGTTCGCTCTACTTCCATTCAATCCTGAAAATCCCCTATCTTGAGGATGGACTAATTTTTACAGTCGGAGGGATCTTTTCTGCTTTTGTTTCGCTTTATGGCGGATCACTTGGAGACAGAATAGGCCATAAAACTACGATCCTCATATCACTTCTTGTTCAAAGCCTCACGTTTGCAGTTATCTTATCTGTCACTGGATTGGCACTCTCCCCTGTATACTACCCCGTTGCCTTTATTGTAATTATGTCAGCAAATTCATTGCAGGCGCCTTCAATTAACGCACTGGTGTCGCTTTCAAGTTCCGTCAACCTAAAGGGTTTCTCAATCCTGAGGGTTGGCAACAACATAGGCTGGGGATTCGGTCCCGCAATCGGTGGATTTATAATATCATCCTTGGGCTACAGAGATCTGTTCTTTTTTGCATTGATCTGCTTAATTGTGTCACTATTAATTTCTCTCGCAATTAGCAGGAATTATGGTTCAAAGGTTGGGGCAGGTCTCTCATATTCAAGAAACCGGGCAGTGCTAATCCTTTCATTTGTCGTATTTCTGGTTATGATGGTGCAGTCACAGGAAACAGTAACTCTGACAAATTACGCGGTTTCAATAAGGAACATTGCTGTATCAGAATTGGGTTTCATATATCTCACAAATGGGCTATTTGTCATACTACTGCAGGCGCCAATTTATATCCTGACAAGAAAGATAGGGATATTCAGATCATATTGGATTGGAACGTTCCTTTATGTCTTTGGTTTCCTCTCATATGGATTCGATAGTTCCTTCCTGGGGCTTATGATATCTACCGTGGTACTGACTGTTGGTGAAGACTTTTCATTTCCTGTCGGGTACTCAATCGTATCAGATGTATCAAGACCGGAGAATATAGGACGGAACATGGGCCTGTACAACGCATTTATGACCTTTGGAAGAGCTCTTGGTCCATCAATCGGCGGGCTATCCTTTTCAATAACGAGAAATCCAGTATTATTATGGTTTTACACAACGCTCTCAGGCTTCGCTGGACTGATAATATTTATATTTGCCTTCAAAGGGAAAAAGGCTTCAATTGGCAAACCTCTTTAGTGGCGATAACCTATTATATCAAGAAAACTTCACTAAATTGAAAAATACTTAAAGTGATAAAGATGAAGCGACAGGTAATGATCTTGGTTACAGTAATAGTTGCAATTGTTCTGATTGGTTCTTTTCTTGCTTATACGGAGGTGAGCAAGAAAACAGTTTCACCCTCCAGTACAGGAAAGATAACAGTTAAAGACTCCCTTGGAAGGACAGTAACTTTCAATCATACACTTACGAGAATTATATCAATAGATCCATCAGCCACTGCTACATTATATGCACTGGGAGCCTACAAGGACCTTGTCGGGGGGAACGAATTTGACTGTTATCCACCCAATGAATCGTTGCCAAATGTAGGAAATGCCTGCGGTATAGACCTTGAAGAGATATTGAATCTCACCCCACAGGTAGTCCTTCTGTATGGTTCCACAATGCCTTCCTATGGTTATGAACTCCTTAACTACAGTATACCTGTACTAGTGGACAATCCAGAAAACATACAGGAGATTGAGAATGAGACAACCATGTTCGGAATCCTTACTGGAACAGAATTAAATGCTTCACTGATCAATAACTGGATCAATGTTTCCCTAAATACAATCTCCAATGACATGTCGAATGTAAATTCATCTTCAGAATTTACCGCATTCTATTACCTGTCAGAGGGGGACTGGACGGCCGGAAATGGTACATTCATTTCACAGATAATGCAGTATGCCCACCTTAAAAACATAGCCAATGCGACAGGATATTATCAGATGTCACCTGAACTTATAGCAGCAGACAATCCACAGGTTATCATTCTTGATCAGTATGTTCCATTTGGGGCAGTAAACTCACCGCCATTCAATGAAACATCAGCTTATTACAACAACAGGATCGTTTCCGTAGTAAACGACAGTTTCTTCGAGGAACCTGATTTCAGGATTGTATATGGGGCTGCCTGGCTAGCAAATCAGGTTTATCCCAATTTCGTATCACTTCCGCAGTTTCCAATTAAACTTGAATACTCACCTACTATGGGTCTCTGATGAATCTGGCCTGGATTAAGGAATACAGGAAAGATATTCCAAGGAGAAAATTCATTATTTTTTCTTTATCTATTTTGATCCTCATTTTGATTTCACTTTTCTCTGCATTTATAGGGGCAGTTTATATCCCTCCACTTACTGTAATGAGGGTTGTGTTAGCCCNNCAGGTCATATTTTTGCAGGTAGTACTACAAATATCCAGAGGGAAATTATAATTGATTTAAGAGGACCGCACATAGTTGGCGCAATCATTATTGGAGCAGTTCTTGGGGTAGGCGGTGCAACCATACAGAGTGTTTTCAAGAATCCTATCACTGAACCCTATATGATTGGCATATCCAGCGGAGCAGCACTAGGTGCTGTTCTTGCAATTGCATTGGGAGTGACAATATTCGGCTTTAACACGCTTCAGACGCTAGCATTTGTTTTTTCTGTTGCAATCGTTNNCCCCAAGCCGAAGGGTACCCGTTCTTTATCTTCTGCTTACGGGAATTGCAGTTAGTGTTTTCATATCCTCTATCGTGGCGTTCCTTCTTTATACGAGTCCAAGCCTTGAAGGTGCTAGTGAGGTCTTTTTCTGGTTGATGGGATCTGTTGAAAACATAACTTGGAAATCCCTGATACCAGTTGCAATTCTAAGTATCGTCAGCATGATAATAATAGGGATGTATGCAAGGGAACTTGACACAATCCAGCTCGGTGAGGAATATGCTAAAAGTGTAGGTGTAAATGTTGAAGGACTTAAACTGATTGCTCTTGTACTTGTGACATTAAGTGTATCAGCGGCGGTATCTATTTCAGGTTTGATAGGCTTCGTGGGACTAATTACACCCCATATTTCCCGGCTGATATATGGTGGTAGCAACCGCAAAGTTATACCAGCGTCTGCCATATTTGGTGCCATTTTTCTTGTTGTAGCGTATGACATTGCTAGGCTGATAATATTACCTCGTGTTGTCCCCATTGGGATCGTGACTGGTATTATAGGAGTTCCATTTTTCATATACTTGTTAAGAAGGCTGGCAGGTGGTTATTATTCAGATTGAAGTTAGTTCTCTTAGATATCGTAACGGATCATTTTCACTCGGTCCAGTATCATTCAAAGCGGACAGAGGAGAGGTATTCGGTATTGGAGGGCCAAATGGATCAGGCAAGTCCACTCTGATAAGGCTTATCCTTGGTCTGCTTAAGCCTGCGAATGGATCAGTCATAATTGACGGTAAAAATATAGGTACCATTACGCAGAGAGAGATTTCAAGAAGGATATCCTATCTTCCACAATCATTGTTTTCCCCGTTGAATCTTTCGGTACAGGATGTGTTACTGGCATCCGAATACAGTATGGTTGACAGAAATGAATCTCTATCGGATCTGATAGAATACTTCGGCCTTAATTCCTTAAAGCACAGGGATTTTAACACATTAAGCGGGGGAGAAAAGAGGATAGTAATGTTTGCGGGAGCCGTGCACCAGGGGTCAGATATAATTGTGATGGACGAGCCTGACACTTTTCTTGACATAGACAAGGAAATCTTCCTCTTTAAGGAAATCAAGAAACTCTCATCTTCTGGGAAACTCATAATTACTATATTTCATGACCTGAATAAGCTTAGAGATACATGCGATCGAGTTCTTCTGCTTAAGTCAGGAAAACAGATAGCATATGGTAAATCGAATGAAGTTTTAATTCCTGATGTTCTGGAAACCATTTATTCAGCAAAATTTTTGCTTGATGAGGGCAAGACAGGAACTAGAATAATTGCAACCAGGCAGTGATTAAAGATACATTACGCTCTCTTCCAGAAGATCTGTTTTTGTCGCATTCATTCTCACCCTGATAAATGAACAGTTTGTGAATCTTATCCCGTGCGGATCACCTATGTATAATCTATAGAACATCCTGATAAAGCCTCCATGAGATACTGCAAGTACGTTTCTTCCCCTAAATTCACTAAAAATTAAATTCCGTGCCATCTCGACTCTATTTTTCAGTTCTTCTACGCTTTCAGCACCTGGTAGTTGGTCTATTGTATTGTCCAGTATATTGGTAAATTTTAGACCGAAGACTTCCATAACACCTGCAGATGTCATACCCTCCCCAGCTCCCAGGTTCCTATCCCTTATTATATCAAAACAGATCATTCTTTGAATACCAATTATTCTGGATATGATTTCAGCAGTTTTTATTGATCGGCCCATTCCACTGTGTAGAATTACGTCTATATTTTTTGGAAGAATTGATGTTGCAACTTTGACTAACTCAAGTTTTCCAGATTCGGTTAGATCTGAATCAGTGGAACCCTGCCATTCGCCTTTTGCATTCGCGACCGTTTCTCCATGCCTTAACAGGGTTAACTCCATGTCGTCTGTACCCATATTAAAAAGGAAATAGCATTGCGATTTATAGAGAGTATGTTTTCAATCGCTATGGATTACTAATCCCAGACTCAGCCTAATTATCCGTTTAAAATATTAAGCAAACGCCTGCCATATCTTTCTAGACTGAAGTGTGAATATGATGCCTGTATGTTTGATTTATATAAAACATCCCTTCCGTTTATTCCATTCCCTCTGATATTCTTCATTACTAAATTTTCTGATGTCTCGGTACGGCTGTAATGAAATTCATGTCCATATGCAACCTCGCCCTTTCTGAAAAGGAGTGATTTGTCAATGCCAACAAGCTTGGTATATGAAATGGAAGGTATTTTTCCCATCCTTGAAGAACCTGAAAATATGCCTGCCATCCTGTATTTTCCATTATCTGTTATAAGCGAGTCCAATGTTACCATCATCCCGCCGCATTCAGCAATTATAGGAGTTCCAGCAAGAAACTCAGTTTTCAGATCCCTGATAAATCTGCTCTTTGAGATATCTTCTGCATAAAGTTCTGGATACCCCCCTCCAATGTAGATAAGTGATGAATTATCACAGCTTTCACCAGAAAGTGGGGAGAAAAATTCGACATCGCCTATCCTATTCAAGAAAGCAAGAGAATCTGCGTAATAAAAGCTGAATGCCTCATCCATGGCTACTTTTATCTTCTTTCTTGTTGTAGGTATGGTTTTCCTCTCCTGTTTAATATCTGAATTTATGTTCCCAAATGACTGGATCAAGTCATCTGGAATATATGAGGATAAAATTTTTGCTTTTTCCGGGAGGTCTGGAATCTCGTCTGGTAGATGCAGGCCAAGGTGCCTCTCCTCAATTTTCAATTTATCATTATGTGGTATCGAAGCAAGTATTTTGACACCATTTTTTATGAAGTTTCTTGAAACCATTGCTAAATGTTTTTCCGAGTAAAAATTGTTAATAATAACACCAGCACAACGTTTGCCTAAAAAACCTTTTGACATAGCGTACGCAGATTCAGCCATCTTCTCAACATCAATGACAAGTATGTATGGAATACCAAGTGCATTGAAATACCAGTGAGAGCTCAAATCGATTTCCATTCCAGAATCGAATAGACCCATTACACCTTCAACAACGATTACTTGAGTATTTTCTGGTATTAAAGAAATAAAATTGCGCCATTTTTTTCCCTGAATCCAGCGGTCTAGATTCGGAGTTCTATTTCCCGATATGTTTGTATGGAACATACCATCTATGTAATCAGGCCCAATTTTAACACCTACAGAGTTTTTATATTTGTTGAGTAAGCCCATTGTGACAAGTGTTTTTCCAGATCCAGTAAAGGCTGATGTTATTCCTATCGCTTTCAAGTTATCAAACTATCATCTTACAGTATATCTAACTTATTAACGAAACTCTAATCAGTTAACCAATTGAAATTCCCACAATGCATTCGAAGGGTTATATTTTATTTTTAATGGGGAAAAAATTGCCCAAAATTCTATTTACAATGTTTACAGGAATTCTGGCTTTAGAAGATAATTGCTAGAATTTCCTGAAGAACGAATATCTCTAAAATCCAGACCTAAATAAGAGGTTATATTTCATTATCAAAATATAGAAACGATATAATCCCCTGAAGAGAGTTAAAACTCTAAAACCAGGATCAAATGTTATCACTTTTGGTATGAGACTACATTCCAAAATTTCCTGCCATCTACTAACTTTGGGTGAGAAGGTTAATTTTTTAAAAAAGTGGACGATGCAAATTGAATTTTACTTTTAGAAATGAGAGATTTTCCTCGATGAATACGAGCATTCTAAATTTATGAACTGTATCCAGCCGTAAATTAGAAAAAAGAATTTATATAATAATAAGTTGACGCCAACAATGAAAATTAACAAAAGATTGCTTTTAACAATATGTATAAGTGCTCTTTTCTTTTCTTCTATGTCTGCCTGGATAATACCAGGTAGTACCGCAACAAACGCTCCAACGCAGTATATGACCTCTTCAGTTGAAACTGGATATAATGTATACATGCACGAAAACGGATTGCCAATGTCTTCCGTATGGAGTGTCACAGTATCTGGTATAACATACACATCCTCATCAGACCTGATAACTTTCTCGCTGCAATATGGGGAATACAATTTTACTGCAGCAACTCGGGTCAGCGGATTTTCATGGGATAGTGCTTATAACAATACATTTTTTGTAAATACTTCTGGAACAAATGTAAGTGTTTATTTCACACAGAACCAGTATATAGGAAATTTAAGCGTTCAATCTACACCCGAAGGAATCGCGTTTGATTCTTTCAACAATTATGTGTACGTCAGCAACGATAATAGTAATTCTGTTTCAGTCATAAGTCCTTCTAACAGAGTGGTTCAAACTATCCCAGATATGTCAGGTCCTCTTGGTGTCACATTTGATCCTTTCAATCATTATGTTTATGTCATTGAAGCTGGAACCAAATCAGTCTCTGTTCTCAACCAGTCTAATGTCGTGATTATGAACATATCTGATCAAAGGTATCCCTGTGCACTTGCTTTCGATCCCTATAACGATTACGTCTATGTGATTAATCAAGTCAATAATACAGTCTCTGTTATCAACCAGTCTAACGTCATGATTATGAACATATCTGTGCAAATTGCTCCGCTTGCAATTGCATTCGATCCTTATAATGATTATATTTATGTAGCTAACGCCGGAAGTAATTCAGTCTCTGTGATCAACCAGTCTAATGTTGTTGTAAAGAACATATCTGTTAAATACGAACCACACGGACTTGCATTCGATCCTTATAATGATTATATTTATGTAGCTAACGCCGGAAGTAATTCAGTCTCTGTGATCAACCAGTCAAATGTTGTTGTAAAGAACATCTCCGTTGAATACTGTCCTGTAGCAATTGGGTTTGATTCCTACAATGATTACATATATGTTGATAGTTACCTTAATAATTCAGTCTCTGTGATCAACCAGTCTAATGTTGTTGTCATGAACATACCCGTTCAATCTAATCCATACGCGATTGCATTCGATCCCTACAATGATTACATATACGTTGCTAATAGCGGTTCTGGAACAGTTTCCATTCTAAGCTCGACGACTGGTATAGCTTTCTATAACGTCCTTTTCAAAGAAAGTAATCTCCCTTCGAAAACAGAATGGAATCTGTCAATAGGTGGAAGGAACTTCTCATCGAATTCCAATGAGATATGTATCCCTCTTACAGAATCTGAATACACTTTCCATGCTTCAGCTTCTAATGATTCTTACTTCCCAGTAGCAGGAAAAATAAGCGTTTCAAACAATCAAATTGTTAATCTACAATTCCAACAAAACATGTACGAAGTCAATTTCACTGAGTCAGGCCTACCCTCAGCGACCACATGGTACCTAAACCTCTCCAATGGACAATCCTTCCACAGTACAACAAATACAATATCCTTCTTGGAACCGAATGGGACCTATCATTACACGGTATCATCCATGAAAGGAAGAACATATTCGTTAACACCATCAAGCGGTAATTTCACAATTTCAGGCGCAAACCAGTCCACGTCAATAACATTTACAGAGGTAACATTCCAAGTCACATTCAATGAAACCGGACTTCCATCAGGAACATCATGGTATGTCAACATATCGGAAATGGCATCCTCAGGTCCAATCAACACAGCATCATATACCGTTTACTTAACTAATGGCACATATAACTACATGATTGCAACACCAGACAAGAGCTATGAACCGTCTTCAGCATCATCTTCAGTAGAAGTCAATGGAGCATCTCAGAATGTAAGCATCACATTCTCAGAGCTGATGTATCAGGTAACATTCAATGAATCCGGTCTCCCCTCAGGCACCACATGGTACCTCAACCTTTCCAGTGGACAATCCTTCCACAGCACAATGAATACAATATCCTTCTTGGAACCGAATGGGACCTATCATTACACAGTATCATCCATGAAAGGAAGAACATATTCGTTAACACCATCAAGCGGTAATTTCACAATCTCAGGTTCTGCGTATTCATCATCCGTGGCATTCTCAGAAGTAAAGTACCAGATCACATTCACAGAATCCGGTCTCCCCTCCGGTACAACATGGTATATTGCAGTGGACAATTCCTCTCTATACGAAGCATCCCAGTCAAACAACCTAATTGATCTACCAAACGGAACATACTACATAACTGCAATGTCAAGAGGTTATTCATCCAGCTTCACCGGAAACAGTACACATATCATAATCACTGTGAATGGATCCTCCATAACAGTCAATCTTACATTCACTAAGATATCATCTGTTGTGACATCAAAACATAGTTCCTCAAATGATCTATTCATTGCAATAGGTACAGCAGCAGGTATCATTGCAGGTATTGCAGCTGGTTTCTTCGTATTCAGGAAAAAGAATTAAGCCGGCTTATAATGTAATAAGATGGTTTTAATTAGTTTATTTTAACTAACCATGAATTTATTCAACAATCTTAATTAGAATTCATAAACATTGATTCATAAGTTGCTTCCCGATCAACAAGATGACCTCTTGCCTCTGTTGATTTGGAAAGCAACAACTTTAGTCTTTATCTTATATATGTCGGCATGAATTTTTCGTCCTGAATTACAATTACACACCTGGACTTCTACTAAATAACTCTTCTAAGACTTACCATTTGAACAATATTATAAAGGTTGTAAACCGATATTTAACATTCCGTGATTCATCCCAATTTCAACGTAAATGACTCACTTATTCTCCATTTTATTAATCATCGTCTAAACGTGAATTTTTTTATTTTAAATTGCGTATCTCATTAATTAATCCGTAGTGTCCAGAATTATG
>DAQB01000155.1:0-2556 GCA_002502705.1 Thermoplasmatales archaeon UBA582
AAAGCGCTCTTAAGAACAACGGAGCCCTGCTGATTATCGTAATTTGCAGTTATCAAATTGTTCTGAGTCTTCTCACTCGAGAATGAGGCAAGAGAATAGCCGAAAGCACCCGCAAAAGCCAATGTAGTTATAACAAATATTACAGTTAAAACGTTCTTTTTAATCATAGATCTCTGAATTGTTATCGAGCTTGTTTATTTAAGTGATTTTAGATATTTTATGCAAATCTTATGCAAATTAGGTACATATGACACAGCATCATTAATCGTGCGCAGGAGAACTTCGTGGTGTCCAAAATGAAGAGCCAAAAATGAAGCAGAATATTGCTGCGAGTAGTTACTTTAACATTATGAGATGATTTGTTATAGTTTTAGATTACTTACGGAATGTTAAAAACTTATATTCCTATCTCCAATACGGTTGGGCTCCCATCTTAAGGATAGGGATCCTCGATTTGAAAAGGTGAAGTGATTGAAGCTACCGAAAAGTGTGAAGATGTACTGCCCAAAATGCAAGACCCATACAGATCATGATGTTGAGAGAGTCAGGAAGAGAAAACCAAGTGAGTTTAACGCAGGGCAGAGGAGATTCAGAAGGACAACTTCCGGTTTTGGAGGTTTCCCGAGACCCCGATATGAGGGACGGGAGAAACCAACTAAAAGAGTGGCGATAAGATTCAGATGCACAAAATGCAAGAAGGCAGTCACTCCATCAACTAAGAGAGCGAAGAAGTTTGAAATTGTGGAGGCATAAAGATGACTGACAGACCCTTCGTTAAACTTAAAAATGTGGGAAACAAGTTTATAAAAATCAAATGCCCTGATTGCAGTAACGAGCAGATTACGTTCACCAAGATATCCAGCCCGGTGACATGCATGATCTGTGGCAATACAATAGCCAGGCCCACAGGTGGCACACTTGAAACCACTTCTGAAGTGGTAGAAGACGCCATATGAAGCAGAGTTACCCCCAGGTTGGGGATCTCGTTGTTGTTACTATTACCGAAGTCAAGAACTTTGGTGCAAAGGCAAATCTTGAAGAATACCGGGGCAAGGAAGGTTTTATCCACATTGCAGAGGTTGCAACTGGATGGGTTAAGAGGATCAGAGATTATTTAAGGGAAGGTCAAAAAACAGTCTGCAAGGTTCTCAACGTTGATACTTCAAGGGGATCAATTGATTTATCGCTTAAAAGAGTAAACCCCCACCAGAAAAGGGAAAAAATATCCGAATGGAAGAATGAGCAGAAGGCCGATAAGCTTCTGGAAATTGTTGCTAGCTCACTTGGAAAAAGTATGGATTCATGCGAGAAGGAATTCGGCTTTGATCTACAGACAAAATATGGAACATTATACCGCGCTTTTGAGGATGCAGCCGCTGATGAAAACTGGCTTCCAGAAGTCAAAGGGGAATGGAAGGAAGTATTCCAGAAAGTTGCAAAGGATAATGTTTCTATACCTTATGTTAAGATAGGGGGTTATATTGAGGCGTACTCTCTTTCAAGCAATGGAATTGACAGGATAAAGGAAGTTCTTGGCAAAGTTAATTCAGATGCTGTTAAATTGCAATACGCCGGTGCTCCAAGGTACAGGATAGTGGTTACAGAACCTGATTATAAGATGGCAGAAGAAACATTGAAAACGACGATCAAGGCGATGGAGGATGAATCGAAGAACCTTGGTGTTACATTCGAATTTGCAAGGAACCCATCCAAATGAGAACACTGATTAGAAAATGCAACAAATGCTCCTATTACACAATGAAGGAGACCTGCCCAAGGTGTAGTTCAAAGACAGCATATGCATTGCCTGAGAGATATTCTCCAAAGGATAGATTTCAGCGTTTCAGGTTAAAGGAATTAGAGGTGAATGAAAGTGGAAAAAATACTGGTCAATAAAATTAAAAACCCAAAACTGAACAATCCTGTAATGATTGTAGGCCTTCCAGGTATTGGAAATGTGGGGAAGATAGCTGTTGAATATCTTATAGACAAATTAAAAATGACAAAGATGATTGATATAATAACTCAATATCTTCCTCCACAGGTTTTCATAAATGAGGAGGGATTGATTCACCTGGCTAAGAATTCAATCTATTATAAGAAGAGATTGAAGGGCGGGGACCTTATGATCCTGACAGGCGATTTTCAGGGTACAACGCAGGAAGGCCAGTACGAATTGTGCTATCAGATACTCCAGATTGCAAGCGATTACAAAGCGACGGCGGTATACACTCTGGGTGGATACAGCATTGGGAAGATAATTGAATCTCCGAGGGTTCTGGGGGCTGTTTCAGATAGAACTGTTCTGGAATCGCTGAAGGCAGCAGGCGTATTATTTCCAAAGGGCGAACCAGGTGGCGGAATAGTTGGATCTGCTGGCCTTATTTTAGGTCTCGCAACCGAGATTTTCGGAATGCATTCTGCCTGTTTAATGGGTGAAACCTCCGGGTACTTTGCTGATCCAAAGGGTGCCACTCAAATTCTTAAGAGTCTAACAAAACTTCTTTCGATAGAAGTGGATTTATCAGAAATAGAGGAAAGAAGCAAACAGATTGA
>DAQB01000155.1:2695-3473 GCA_002502705.1 Thermoplasmatales archaeon UBA582
GAATGTTGTCTGACAAAAAAGAGAAATAATTTAAGCAAGAGTTCAATAGTCTGACAATGCCCAACCGTCAGTATTCGATATCAGAGGGAAAGGAGATATCAATATCAGAATTTTTTGAAAAGAACAGACACATTTTAGGTTTCGATTCACCACAAAAGGCCTTGTATATGATTGTTAAGGAAGCTCTGGACAATTCGCTTGATGCGTGCGAAGAGCATCAGATAATTCCGGAGATCAGGGTAAGTGTAAAAAAACTGGACCTGGATGAATTTGAGGTCACGATTGAGGATAATGGACCCGGTATAGACAGGAAAGAGGTCCCAAAAGTTTTCGGTCAGCTTCTCTACGGTTCCAGGTTTCACTCTTTTAAACAATCAAGGGGCCAGCAGGGGATTGGTATAACAGCTGCTGTTCTGTATGCTCAGATCACAACTGGAAAGGAGGCGTTTATCAGGACAAGAAAGATTGGTGAGGAGGTTGCGTTTGATTTTCGTCTTTCTATTAACATAAAAGAGAACAGGGCAAAGATAATAGAAGAAATGCCATCTATCTGGGAAGTACCGCATGGTACTGTAATAACGCTTCATGCCAAGGGTAAGTACCAGGTTGGAAAACAGTCGATATTTGAATATCTCAAGGAAACTGCGACTGTTAACCCAAACATGAGCCTGAAATTTGAGGACCCGGATGGAAAGATATTCCACTTTAAGAGGGTCGTGGATTATCCATCTGTTCCAGCAAGACCGATCAAACCATATCCACAGGGACTTGAGCCAGG
>DAQB01000071.1 GCA_002502705.1 Thermoplasmatales archaeon UBA582
TCTTGAAGCTTTGTCATCCGGATTATATGTTCTTATTGGTGATTATTTAAAAGGTAATTTTGATGATTTTGAAAATAAATATTTGGAATATTTACCCATGAGTGTAGATGCCTTTTATAATAAGATTAACGAAATCATAAAAAATAGAACTATAATAGAACACAATAAAAAAGAGGAATATGACTTTGTCAAAGGTAATTATGATTGGACTGTAATTGCATCAGAGTTTTACAGGCAAATTAGAAATATCGTGGGTGAGGCCTAACAATTTAATTATCAATTTTACACCAGATTCAATACATTATCGCTTTTAGTGACATCCTCCCCAAGCTAATGCAGGGGGCTTCCCGCTCGCATATGTTAAACCTTCAGTATCCGGTTGTTGCAAGTGAACACAGAGGCAATAAAGAGAATGGTATTGTCACAGGGATCAATTATGAAATAAGAATACAGGGTCCGCTTTTCAACCGTATACGCCAGATGCAAAATATTAACCTCGATATAAGCGTTAGGCAGGATATACTGGAAAAATTTGATTTGAAATATCTTATTCCAGCATATCAGGATATTCCGGCTTTTTCTGTTCCGGTTATGAATGCAGACGAGATTGTTGCGGAAAAGATGGCCACTATGATTGAAAGAGATAAGATGAGAGACACATATGATCTCTATTTTCTGCTAGTTCTTCGTAATATGAAATTTAACATTAAGATAGTTAACGAAAAAATGAGGAAAAGGCTGGAAACCTTTGACATTGATATATTTACTACCAAGCTTAAAAAGGCATTAAATCTAATGAAATGGAAATCTGAACTGTCATACTTGATTAATCCACTTCCCGAAGGCAGGATAGTAGCAGAAAGCCTGGAAGCTGCAATAGGACTTAATTGACCTAACCCCATAGCTAAAGTAAGTCGTGCTCTCACTTTTGCCCCGTTTTCCGTCTTTTTCCCTCGCGGTCTGGAGGGTTTTGCGGGAATCCAATTTCGAGTTATGCAGTCTTTCAAGTACTGAAAGTTGTGCCTCAGTCGGTATCAGTACTCAGCTTGCACACATCCCTGTCTGCTTGCAGTCTGGATATGCCTTCAACCTGTTCCTCTGACCAGACTGCAGAACAGATTTTCATGCACGCCTTTCTCATGTTTTCAGATAAGAAATTTCATGCCCGAATCTCAATCTCATTGCTAGATTTATAGGTTCACATTCATCCCACGACTTAAGTTGTGGGCTTTGTGCTTAAACGATCGTAGATTACCTTTCGCTAAAAGTATGGATATGCGTTTTCTTGAAACTGTTGGTCCAGATAGAGTGTCAGGCTTACTTATTTTCCTTCTCCATTTCTCTCCAGAGGAAAGCGGCGTATATTCATTCTTCTAAATACAACATACCGCTGGAATCAGAGTGTTCTTACAAAGAGGGCATACTTAAAATCTCACCATTCTGGAAAATCGGTCAGTGCTTAAGGTGTGAACAATATGGATATCATTCCTTAACTTTCAGTTATTATTTTTCAATCACTGTGCCTTTTCTTCTTTTTGCTATGTCAAGCAGTCATTCCCGTTATATACGGTAAATTGAGATACAGAAAGGCGTTTTATTATTAGAAAATTCGCAATGTTTACATTGGATATGCGAACATTAATGCCAAAGTTCGCATTCCTGCTTAAATGAATGCCAAAAATCTACTGCGCGACCAAAGAATCGAACTCAATCATATTTTAGCGTAGAATAATTACACAGAACACGAATTCAAAGAAATTTTTCGCATATTGAAGGAGGGAGCCAGGTTAAGACAATTATAGGAGTAGGGCGGTCAGGTGAGTCAGCTTCTGGATCTTCAATGCCTTCTGGGGAGAAAAAATTCTGGATTTATNNACTGCCCATACTCAGAGAATTCCCTGCTGTGATGCAGTGACAGGTAGTTGCTAACAAAGTCAGATACTTCCCCACCCTTATCGTAAAGTATAATCCCATAATCAGCTATGTCAAAGAAGATGGGGTTAACGCCTTTAAGACTATCCCGGCTGCAAATATAAGGGGAGAATTGCGATGGCAATTTATTCTTAACCAGTAATTCAAAGTATTCCATTTCAACATTAAGAATCGTTTTCTCAATATAATCGAATGTCGATAAAGAGGTTTCCTCCACCAGGACAAATATATCAATGTCACTATCGGCATTGAAATTTAGTTTCGCAACTGAACCAAAGAGAATTGCGCCTAAGACGCTTCCATCCTTGCTCAATTTTTCCGTCACCGAGTTCAGAGAACTTCTCAAATCCTCTTCAAATAAATATAGACCAAGAGGCCGCCTGATTAACTCGTCAAAAAGTTCGCTGAACTTCAAATGCAAACCTCTTTCCTTGTTTATTTCAGCTTTAAGCCTGGAAAGATTTGCATAAGTTGGTTCTTCAACCGCAATAGTCTTCACGCTTTGACATAACTGTCAGATTATATAACTTTTGTCTATACTTTATTTTTACAGAAAATAATGTAATACTGGAACCTGGTTCAAGATTCCTGCTTTCAACTTAACCGAAATTGCAATCGGAATTGCATCGATCCACCTTTGTTAATTTTCCACTTGCCTCATGGAAAGAAGAAGCTGAAGGATATTGATATAATAGAGGATAAGGCCATAATTGAATTGACTTCAGTAAAATGCTTTACTTACAGGTCTCTACGGCAATGGATAGATTGCTTCCCGAAAGAATCGATATCGATCATGATCCTTCAATGGACCTTATGTCGTGCTGTCCGGTGCAATCCTATACAGTGGCGTATAGATAAATTGCTGGAACAAATTGAACCTGGCTAAAGAATTGGGAAACAAGCTATCTTTAAAGGTCCATATTTTTTTCTTCCATGCGACTGTCCTGAATACACTAGAAAATTGTTTCCTGATTATTTGTTTTGGTTTTTTGGGGCAAAATCGCCATCAGAAGAAGGTTTTGATATGATCCATATACAATGAAAAAGAGGGGCCGAATGATGGTTGATTCCACTATTCATTCACGCTTTAACATGTACCAGAATACATAGCAAAAAGTTGGAAAAACTAGTTACATTTACTGAGACTGCTTGGATACTGTTTCTGGTTCCCCTATTTTTTACCTTTTTATATCTAACATACGGGAATACAAAAAAGCTTTTACCTCAGACCTGTGCATAAACTAAAATATACTTGGAATTGTCTTATTCAAACCATTCAATTATGATATCTTATTTATTTCGCTCTATAATTGCGATGGGAATGCAGAAGGTAAACATTGCGATTATAGGAGGTGGCGTTATTGGCTTATCGATAGCTGCCAGCCTTTCGAAAAATTATAGCGACATATACCTTCTTGAAAAGAATAGGAGGATGGCCCAGGAGATCAGCACACATAACAGCGGCGTAATCCATTCTGGAATACATTACCCAGCCGAATCGCTGAAAGCAAAGCTCTGTGTCCAGGGAAACAGGATGATCTATGACCTGTGCATTCAAAACAAGATGGCANNCAAACTGACTGTCGCATTGGATGAAAGTGAACTGATGATTCTGGACAGATTATATGACAACGGCCAAAGAAATGGGGTTGAAGGGATGAAATTCCTTGCAAAAGAAGAGATAAGCAAAATGGAACCTGGCGTTGAAGCGATAGAGGCCCTTTACACCCCGTCAACTGGCATTATTGAACAGGATGACCTGATTCAGTTTTTTTATACACAAGCTGTAAGGAGGAATGTTGTAATTTCACAGTTAACTGAGGTCACAGAAATAAAATTTAATGGTTCTGGTTATGAACTCAAGGGAAAGAGCGTGTTGGACAATTTTGAATTTGAGTGCAAAACGTTGATCAACTGCGCCGGCCTAAGTTCGGATAAAATAGCGGGAATGGTTGGCATTGACATAGATAAGCATGGATACCGGCTGCAATATTATAAGGGCGATTATTTTCGCGTAACAGGACCACCGCCTGTGAAAATGCTCATATACCCAGTACCAAATGGACCGGGACTTGGGATCCATTTGACACCTGATATGAGCGGATCAGTGAAACTGGGACCGAATGCTTATCCTGTCTCTAATATTGACTATTCAAATGGTTCGAATGTTGATGATTTTATAAGAGATGTTTCCAGATTCGTTCCGGAAATTGCGAGAAGGAGGATCGAATACGATTCATCTGGGATCAGACCGAAATTGGTTGGTTCTGATAAAGGATTCAGAGATTTTATAATCAATCATGAGGCAGATAAAGGATTTCCTGGTCTTATAAATCTTATAGGAATAGAATCACCAGGACTGACGGCATCACCAGCAATAGCTGATTACGTTTCGAAGATTTATGAAAATGAGATTTTTTCAAAGAGTTGAATATCCAATGCGATAATAGCGAACTAAGTTTTTTCACTTTATAATCCTGTAATGGAGGCTAACCCAGTGCACTGTTATTTGCATTGAATTAATACGCATCTCCTATATCTGATGGTATTCTTTTGCATACTGTTTTTATTCCATAATAGGATAATGCTAAATACAGATGACGGCGACCGATGAATTTAACACAATGATAGAAAAATCCAGACGGTTTCTTATTAACGCAGAAAGAAATATGGAAGCTGGATTTACAGACATTGGTGCGTTCAGTGCTAACCAGTCTCTTGATCTATATCTTAAAGTCATATTGCTCAGAGAATGTGGAGATTATCCACATACATACGATATTAAAAATCTACTCAGAAACCTGCTGGCTCTATCAGACAAATATGTTAGGAAAAAAATAGAATTAATTCTTAAGGAGAAAAGCCTCGTTCTTTCGTTAATACAGGATGCTTATTTAACTTCAAGGTATTTCTCTACGAGTTATTCTTCTGATGACCTGAAAGAAATGATCTCTGTAATTAAATATATTAAGGAGGTAATCTAAATTGTTTTTAGCCAATGTAAAATTGAAAAAAGAAGTATTTAACAATCTGCAATTCTATCTTGTTAAAATTAAAAAAACGATTTTGAGTGTTGATCAAAATTCCAGGGTCTACCTGTTTGGATCAGTTGCGACTGGTGATTATAACATGGCAAGCGACATTGACATCTTGATTGTTTCATCCAGGGATAGAAACATAATCCAGAATGCTCTGGATAGAGAGAATTTAGGATTTCCCTTTGAATTTCATATTAGGAATGAGAAAACAGCCGAACCTTATTTCATGCACGTGAGGAAAATGATCTTGATTTGAAATGTCAGTTCCTAACCTTTAAGGTTGTTGTCAGAATAGTATCCCAAAATAATTTTTACTGTAGTTCAGGTATGAATCAAACGCACGCACCCTATTTTGATTAAGACATTTGGAACCAGATAATTTCATATCAAATTCACCTTAAGACAGAAATAATAAAGAGTAATTGCTTTGACTCAATGCCGGATTTCATGGCGCAAACAAAATGTATTAAGTCATACTTTACCTGAATACTGGTTAACGGGGAAATTAGATGAATCTGTCAGANNCAGAATATTGGTTAAAGGAGCAATCAGATGAAGCTTTCCGATTCACTGGCTAAAAGACCACTTATATTCACTGTAGTTCCAATTAGAGATAACAAGACTGGCGACCCAGTCCATGACGAAAAAATATTGAAAAACCTTTCAATGAAGAGATCTGAAATTGTCAAGGTTCTGTCCCCGATTAAAAGGCTGAATGCTGTGAACGTGCCGGAGCTGATAGAGGAAAACCATGAGGGGAAACCAAGGTACAACAGCATATATACAAGAATGCTGGCCAGGGGAATTGCTGATGATCTTAAAGTGGATGCAATTGTGAATAAGGTTGTAGTTCATATTGAAACATACGATGATTTCGTTGCATGGCTAAAGGAAACAAGCTCCCTCGGTGTAAAGAACATAATTTTTGTCGGTGGTAATACCAGGCATCACAAGTATCCGGGACCAAGTGTTTCTGAGGCCAATATAACAACCAATCATCTTCTTACCAATCATGTGATTAATGAAGTTAATATTGGAAATATCTGCCTACCTGAGAGGAGAGATGAAGCAAAGAAAATGCTTTTTAAGACACTTACTGGCGCAAGATTCTTCACTACGCAGATGTTATTTGACAGCAAACAGATATCTGATCTTATAATGGAATACGATAAACAATGCCTGAAGGCGGGAGTGCATCCTGGGGCGATAATACTGAGTTTTGCCCCACTGAAAAGCACCGCAGATCTCAACCTCTTGGACTTTTTGGGTGTTGATCTTCCTGAGAAGATCAAGAGCTTTATACTCGAAGAAGAGGGTATATCCGCGTCTTCCATTAGATCGATACAAAATGCTGCGAACGTTTACAGTTGCGTCCTTGAAACGCTTGAAAAGATTGAAAATAGGGTCAAAGTTGGAATTAACATAGAGCAGTTAACAAAATCCAATCTATCATCGTCCGTTAAGATGCTTGAATATTTTTCAAAAATAATTGATCTTGACAGAAATGACCTTGATAAAATGTTGACGGAATTTAATTAAACCATATTCAGGATTTGTAAATCATAATCTAAGTAAGACCTGGTTAGCCCTTCAATTTTTGAATCTGAAAAGCAGAGATTACTGCTTCTATTGTTTCCATTGTGATTCAGTAAAATGGAAATAAATCAATGTGGAGAGTATAGACACGCCCGCAATGGATATCATAAAGAGTGATAGATCCACTAATGGTTTGCTTGAAAGCTCCTGAGCGATGAATAAACCTGCTATCAATGAACCAGCAAGTTGACCGGAATGCTGAAACATATTAAAAACAGAAAAATTTGTGCTATATGCATTCAGGTTTGACGATTTTGAAATGAGCGACGGGAAAGTGATTTCATATATCGAATAACCGGTAAGATAAACAAGGAAGGCAAGAAATGATTCGAAGTATCCTGGAAGCGATAGATCGAAAATAAACAGCAGTGGAATCGATAACAACAGAAGCAACAGACCGAGTGTGGCTATTGGTCGCAAATGACCTCGATCCGCGATTCCAGCAGCAAATATTGCTATCAAGCCTCCAAGCAGTACAGGAAAGAAGATTACCTCCGGATATGATATATGAATCAGGAAAGAATTATGGTAAACTGGAAGGAAAAAGAAGAATTCCATCATTGTCAGCGNNCCCTGCCAAACCTAGCAACAGATTACGCGCAGGTACCCTGATCCTGAAAATTTCCTGACGTTCACTCTTTTCATCAATGTTCGATATGAGGAAAATTGCAAATATTCCCAAAACAGATGCTATCAAAAATATTGAAGATATGCCTATGAAACCTGCTAAAAGAGGGCCTAGAAGAATGCCCAGAAGGAATGAGAT
>DAQB01000073.1:0-4955 GCA_002502705.1 Thermoplasmatales archaeon UBA582
AGTGGCTGGCAGGCAAGAAACCAAGGCTTGTCGGTATTGACAATCTTGCTGCTGGCGTACCGATACCATTCGAGGTGCACAACATCATACTCACCGATAATGGTATATTTCTGATGAAAAGCCTTAAACTTGAGGATCTTTCAAAGGACAAAGCATATTCATCGCTCCTTATGGTATCTCCACTCAAAATAAAAGGAGCTGAGGCATCGCTTGTGAGGCCAATCGCTCTTGCATAAATGGTAAAAAACCTATAAAATACTGAAAAATTATAAACTTCAGATCCCTTACTAATACGAATAATATGCAAGAATCAACTGGAAAAAAATATATCGGGGAGAAGTTCTGGGTCAGTCCGTATAATGATGAATCCATTCTGGATCGCAGGATAAGGCTGCCGGAGAAAATTTCCATTCACGATGTAACATTGCGCGATGGCGAGCAGACACCTGGAATAGTTTTCAACAAGCAGGACAAAATCGATATTTCACAAAAACTGAGCGATGCCGGAGTCCAGAGAATTGAGGTTGGTATGCCTGTCATATCACCCGAGGAAAAAGACGCAATCAAGACAATAACATCAATGGGACTGAAATCTAAGATATTCACGCTGTGCCGTCTTATCAAGAAAGATATAGATGAATCCGCGTCCGTTGGAATTGACGGTATAGTGCTGGAAACGCCACTTGGTGTTCCAAAAAGAAAGCAGCTGGGATGGGATATGGAAAAGGCACTCAGCTTAACGCAGGAAATGATTGATCATGCTAAATCCTACGGTCTCTTTGTTTCTTCCTTTGGCGTTGATACTACCAGAGCTGATGTCAAGGATGTCATGGACTTTGCATCCCTTGCACAGAACTCAAAGGTTGATTCGCTTTCGATCGTTGACACGTTTGGATGCATCAGCTATGAAGGCATGGGATATCTGGTTGACAAAATCAGGTCTGTCTTCAAAAGGCCGCTTGAGGTCCATACACACAATGACTTTGGCCTTGCGGTGGCAGTTTCTTTTGCTGCTGTCGTTCATGGTGCATCAACGGTTCATGTTGCAGTTAACGGTATAGGGGAAAGGACTGGAAATGCATCCCTGGATGAGATCCACATGGGATTGAAGTACCTCTATCACCTGGATTCAGGGCTTAAGGAGGAAAAACTTGTGGAACTTTCCAGACTCGTGGAGGAACGCAGTAAGTTCAGGACTCCAGATAACAAACCTTTTGTTGGAAGAAGGGCCTTTGGCAGGGAAAGCGGCATATCTGTTGCAGGCTGGGCAAACTATAATCTCGGTTCTGAACCTGTGCTTCCGGATCTTGTTNNCATGTTGGAAACCGGCATGAGGTTGTAATCGGCAAGAAGAGTGGAAAGGGTTCAATAAGATACAAGTTACTGGAGCTTCACATGGCAAAAGGAGATGTCCCAGAAGAAAAACTCGAGAAAATAGTGGAAGCTGTGAAGGATATCTCGCAAAAGGAAAAAAGACCGATACCTGATGATGAATTCAGGAAAATAGCTGAAAAAATATTGAAATAATTGGATTCATTATTTCTTTATCAGGTTGAATACCTCTTCCATTGATATCGGTATCTTCCTGACCTGGGAGCCGAATTCAGCGACTGCGTTTGAGATGGCGTTCGCAATCGCGGGTGGGCATCCTATTGCCCCGCCTTCTCCCATCCCTTTGTATCCACCAGGGGTCGGGGATGGACTCTCAATATTTTCAATCTGGAATGTCTGTGGTAAATCAAGTGATGAAATTGGTATGTAATCCCAGAATGATGTTGTAAGCAAGATGCCGTTATCATCATATTTTATCTCGGCAAATGTTTGCTGCAGTCCATGAGCAATGGTGCTGCCGTGAACCTGTCCTTCGGCACTGAGAGGGTTGATTATGACGCCTGCATCGTCTACTACATAGTATTTTAGCAGTTTGATCTGGCCGGTTTCAGGATCTATTTCCAGCAGGACTCCATGCCAGGCGTAGCTTACCATTGTACTATCCTGCGGTGGATCATAGATGGCCGAGACTTCGAGATCTGGTTCGATCCCGCTGGGAAGCTTCATAGATTGTCTATAAACCATGCCTGCAAGCTGGGTCATACCCATTCTCTTTTCTGGATCCGATATGACTTTGACTTCACCGTTTGATATTTCAAGGTCTTCCTCATCTGTCTTCAGGAAATGAGCTGCAATCTTTAACAGGCGATCTCTCATCTTCCTGGATGCCAGTAGAACTGCATTTCCCGCAGTTACAGTGGATCTGGACGCCCAGCTGCCAAAACCATATGGGTCCCTATCTGTGTCCCCCTCATTCACGTAAATATCATCAATGCTGATACCGAGTTCATCAGCGGCTATCTGCGCAAATATTGTCTCATGGCCCTGTCCGCTGTCCTTTACACCAAGATAAATATTGACTTTTCCGGTCGGGTTCATCCTGATAGTTGCCTTTTCATAGCCACCAACGTGCNNCCTGCAGCCGGGATGACGGCGGTGCAGTATATTCAGAATACACAGATATTCCCACACCCAGAAGCTTGCCTTTCTTTCTCATTTTTTCGCGCAGATCGGGCAATTTTTCATATTCCATCATCTTTGTCAGTTTCTTCAGTCCAATNNGCCTGTAGTCCCCGCTGTCATAGACAACGCCGGCCGGGTTTTTATATGGAAACTGTTCCTTGTGCACGAGATTCAGCTCCCTTATGCTCACGGGGTCCATTTTCAGTTTCAATGCAGCTATATCCATCAGCCTCTCCATGACAAGCGCAGCAACCGGTCTGCCAAAACCTATGTTTGGGGACCATGGTGTTTTGTTTGTTGTCACACAATACATATCGAAGCCATAGTTCCTGAAAAGATAGGGTCCTGGAACAGTCANNGCACTTCAGCCCAGAAGGTTGTGCCCGCCCCAACATCGGCTATTATCCTGTCGTAAACAGCAACAAGCTTACCGTTCTTTTCGAAACCGGCCTTCACAAAATGTATCTGGTCACGTTCGTGCCCTGTCAGCATAACATCCTCTGTTCTTGACTCAACCCATTTCACTGTTATCTTCATCATGTATGAAATAGCATAAACAGTCATATCGTCGTTAAAGACTGAAGTTTTTGGACCAAAACCACCTCCAACATCCTGTGCATATACCCTGACGTGGTTTTCAGGAATGCCAAGCGATTCAGCAATGAATGTCCTCAGAACATGCGGGTACTGAGTGCTGCTCCAGACTTCCATAATGTCACCGTTGTAGGAAACCACCTGTACCCTTGGCTCAAGCGTTATGGTTGTGCTTCTTCCGTTGACTATCTTCTCTTCGATTTTTAGTGGGCACTCCTCTATGATTTTTTCAAGTTCCTCAACACTCCTGTAATGATCCTCAAAGAGTACGTTGTCTTTCATGTCCTCCATTACCTTGTTTCCGGGGTTTTCAAGAGCCTTGATGGGATCAAGAACTGGCTCAAGAACCTCATAATCAACATCTACAAGTTCCGCTGCATCCTCAGCAGTGTATGGATCAACTGCGAGCACAGCTGCCACGGGTTCACCATTGTATGTGGCCTCCCTTACGGCAAGCGGGTGTCTTGCGGGTTCCCTCATGGTTGGAAGGTGCATCCAGTACCCGAGGTTTATCTTTTCAAAATCAGGTCCGGTAAAAACCCTTACCACGCCATCAACTTTGAGCGCTTTTTCATAGTCTATCTTTAATATCTTGGCCCTGGCATAAGGTGACCTTACGAAATGAACATAGTAAGTTTTCGATTGCTGTTCGACGTCATCAGCAAAATTTCCCCGACCCTGAACGAGTTCGTATGCATGCTTCTTTTTGATCCTGGCGCCGACATAGTTTCTTGCGTGGGTTTCCTTCACGTCCTGGATTACGACATTAGTTTTTCCGCTCATTTTCTCTCCCTCTATGTGACTTTGATAGCACAACTATATTTATCATTGTGTTTTTTTAACTATAATCACTATTTTTTTAAAAAAATCTAATTGTATTTAGATGAGATGTAATCGTGAATCCGGTCGATTGCTTCGATCGATCTCTTGCCCCCAAGCGATATTCTAATATATCCTTCGGCATGATAGGCGACACCAGTNNCTTTGCCACCTTAAGCAGATCCTTGCAGAAATCCATTGATCCCAGACCGGATTCCCTTATATCAAGCAGGACAAGATTAGCTCCCTCTGGCTTTATGATGCTGTAATCCCTTAAATCGGAAAATTTTAGAGCAGCATAATCAACGTATCTTTTAAGATCCGAATTCACTTTCCTGACATGCTTCTCCTCAAAATCCGGTTCCAGTGCCTTTGCAGCTCCTGCCTGGACAAAATTTGGAATGCCCATACTTGAAAATGCCATCTGGACCTCGAGTCCCTTGATCAGGGCGCGGTTTCCCAGTGCATATCCAAGCCTGTAGTTTATCATGTTGTAAATTTTTGAAAATGAACCGGTTGTAATAACGAAATCCTTGATTTCCTTATACTGCGATATTGGTATAAACGGCTTGTCACCATAAACTATCCTGTCATATACCTGGTCGTAAAGCAGGTATATCTCGTTTTTCGCTACGAACTCAACAATTTCATTGATTTCTTCCTGATCCAGCACATGGCCGGTCGGGTTGTGCGGGTTGCAGATTACCAGCATCTTTGTCTTGCCTGAAACTGAATCCTCAAGCATCTGTCTGTTTATCCTGAAACCATTTTCATTCTTCATGTCTACGAAGACAGGTTTTCCTCCAAACATCCTGGCAGGTATATCGAAGAAATAGGCAGGCCTTGGTATTATAACTTCATCACCCGCATTAAGCAGTGCACCCATCACAAAGTACTCAGCCTGCATGCTTCCAGATGTTACTATTATCTCATCCTCCCAGTTAAAATGGACATTGTAGAGCAAGTCAAATCTTCTGGAAATGGCCTTTCTGAGTTCTGGAAGGCCCAGGAATGGAGCCTCCTGTTTT
>DAQB01000073.1:4975-8492 GCA_002502705.1 Thermoplasmatales archaeon UBA582
AATAATGTCTTCTCCCTCTGCAGCCAGCTCTTTCCCCGTGTCCGCGATAACACCGGTCCCAAATGGTTCACCGGTTTCATTCATCCTGTTATAACTATCAACGAGCCAGTGAATCCTGTCTGAATAGGCTGCCATATCATTTGCCGAATTCTCTATCCTGCCTGCCTTGTTTACCATGCCCCGCATAAATGAACTGGATTTATAAACATTGTATCTAATTTCGCTCTTTTAACAGTGGAATATTCACATTGAACAATCCATAGTTAAAAACCGTGAATATAAGAAGCAACTGAAGCTCCCGACTGGAAATAACCATATAAGCTGGTTGCAATATCATGAAGGATGCGTGTATCATTTAGGATTGTCGCAGCGTCATACAGGAGATCTGATGTTGCCGTCGAGTTATTCGGAAGGACAAAAGATGGAAAATCTGTCACAGCACTTTATCCAAATTTCAGCCCGTATTTTGATCTTGTAGATCCACCTTCGTCTTATATAAGCGAAATTACGCGAAATGAGGAATTTGTCAGGATGGAGGACAAGGTTTTATGGGTGAATGGAAAAAATAGGCCCGTAAAGAGGATATTCATACGGTCGCCGTGGAAGGTCCCTGATCTAAGGGCGACATCCCCTGTGGAGGTGCTCGCTGCGGACATACCGTTTCATCACCGTTTCATATACGATCTCGATCTCGGAGCATGTGTTGAGGTAGATGGTCATGAGGATCCACTCGAAAGCAGGAAATTCACAACAGATATTGTACTTTGGATTGATAAAATCGAAACTGTAGAAGACTACAACCTCTCCCTGAAAGTCTTCAGTTTTGATATAGAGAATATAATTGAAACAAGGGAGATAATAGTAATCGGATGGGCACTTCAAATAGGGGAAGATCACAGGACTGGCAGTTTTACAGGCCCGGAGCCTCAGCTATTGAAGGATTTCATAGATTTTGTGAACCAGGAGGATCCTGACATTGTGATTGGCTACAATGTTGACGGATACGATTTGCCGCTCCTAATAGAAAGAATGAAGAGACACGGAATAACCCCTGATTTTGCCAGGGATTTCACCACGCCTCACAGGGTTCAGGAAAGATACTGGAGAATGCATGGCAGGATCGTGAGCGATGTCTGGTGGAACGTCAAGAAAATACTGCATCCAAAATCTGAAACGCTTAATGCAGTCTCAAGAGAGCTACTGAATGAAGGGAAGGATAACATCAACAGGCTTAAGATAAAGGAGGAGTGGGAAGCCCGCCCAAATGAGGTTATAAAATACTGCATCAAGGATGCCGACCTCACACTCCGCATTTACCAGAAATTAAGGGTGGTCGACAGGAACATGTTCATGTCCACTGTGACAAAGCTGCCTCTTGATGATGTCACCAATGGAGGCACAAGCAGCTATGTTGATTCCATACTTATCAGGGCGGCCGACAGGCAGGGAATCGGGGTCAGGATGACATCCGTAAAGGAGAAGATGAATCCAATTGAGGGCGGCTATGTCAGATCCATAGGAGCCGGTCTTTATTCAAATGTTGTAGTGCTGGATTTCAAGAGTATGTATCCTTCAATGATCATTAAGTATAACATATGCTTCACGACCCTTTCGCCTGAGGGAAACATCATAGCGCCAAATGGCGTAAGATATCTTGACAGAAACCAGAAGGAGGGTCTTGTCCCAAAAATACTGCAGAATTTAATGAAGGAGAGGGATCGTGTGAAATCGATGATGCGATCCTCATCAGATCCGGCCGATGCCGATTATTACGATGGAGTACAGGGCGCGATAAAGATATTGATGAATACATTTTATGGTGTTCTGGCGTCATCGTTCTACAGGTTCACAAATCTTGACATCGGGTCCTCTGTCACGCACTATGCGAGAAACACGATTCAAAATCTAATGGAAAAACTTGAGAAAAGAGATACCAAGGTTATCTATGGAGATACAGATTCTGTGTTCATAGAATCCGGAAAGCCCACATTGAAGGAGACAATAGAATATGGGGAGGAACTCAGCAGGGTGCTTTCGGAAGAAGAGGGAATTGCGCTTGAATTCGAAAAGATCCTGGATCCATTCTTTTCGCACGGTGCGAAGAAAAGGTATGTGGGAAGGATAGTGTATCCTGAATCCCAGAGCGGGAAGATGCTCGTGAGGGGATACGAGGTCAGGAGAACGGATTCATTCGATCTCCAGAGTGAGGCCCAGACAAAAGTGTTTGAATTTATCATGAACCGGAATCCGCAGGGTGCGATAGATTATGCAAAAGACATGGTTTCAAAAATTTCAGCAGGAGACAGCACCATACCGATATCGAAGCTTGTTATATCAAGATCGGTAAGGGACGAAAAGGAATATGCCAATTCAGATTCTCTTGCGAATGTAAGGATTGCAAGAAAGATCAAGGAGATGGGGGAAACCTTTGTAACTGGAATGAAGGTCTCATGGATAGTAACAAACAGCAAGAGGAGCCCACAAGAAGTTGAACCATATATAGAGGGGCAGAAGTTTGATTACGTTCCGGACTGGGCTTATTATGCTAGAAGGGTGGAGGAAACATTGAACAGGGTCCTCGAAGGATTATCGATCCAGGTGCATGCAACAGCAAAGGGAGAAGCTAAAATCAAGGACACACAGGAAGCGCCAAAGTTAAGAACACTGGATAATTTCTGATCTGTGACCGCTGAGATTATTGACTCATGGAATACGCTTGTGGGGCTTGCTGTATTTTATGGTAAAATAGAAATCAGCAAGGATATGATTACAAACCTTGAAGATCCATCCGTGAGCGGACTTTTCTCAAATTCGATCGGTGCACCGCGCGGACAGTCTGCCGACTGGAGATCATCCGTAGATGGCTCCAAACTCGGGATTCACCTTGTTGAGTTCGAAAACAGGTATGAGATACACACAGACAGGTTTGACCCAAGCAAGGATATTATCAGGCACCTCATATTTGATTTTATATCGCCTGCAGGAAGAAGGAAATAATGATCAGGCTTCAGCGGTAATATTCCGATGGATCCACTGCATGCTCGACCTTTCCATCGAGAAAGTTCCTTACATTACGGGCAGCGTTCAGGACTGCATCAGTAAAATCAGCTGGGACCTCACTCCCCTCATGCGGCGTCAGTATGCAGTTCTCAGGCAGATCATCTGTGATTGCTGGTTCATTCCACCAGACGTCAGCAAGGTAATATTTTTCAGGGAATCTCTTCAGGTACCAGAATAGATCCGCCTTGTTCACGATTTCTGCCCTCGCAACGTTCACAAGAATGTTTCCACTGAACATATTCAGTGCATCCCCGTTGATAAGATTTCGAGTTGACTGGGTCAGAGGCAGGCAAATCACAGCTATATCTGACATTCCTAGCAATCTTGCCACAGACGCAGCATACTGATCCACGATGAGATCATCAGGCTGTTTCCTGCCGTAGGCAATTATATTCATCTGAAATGCCTTTGCGATTCTGGCTATCTTTGATCCAAGCATGCCGTAGCCGATTATCCC
>DAQB01000011.1 GCA_002502705.1 Thermoplasmatales archaeon UBA582
CAAAAGTGTTTTATGAACTACAGGCTCCGGTGATTTGAATTTCTCAACTGACAGATAGTCTATCCCGACAAGTTTGCAACCATCTGCAACAAGCTTTTTAGCCGCCTCCAGTCCTATGTATGTGAAAGATGTGTCAAAACTGTCATATTTGTTTGAATTATTTGTCTTGAAAAGTACTATTTTTTCATGCTGCTTCGGTATATCGTTNNATACCACAGTCGCCTTGCCCTGAAACTGTTCAAGTGGGATTTCTGATGCTTTCTTTCCATCAGGAAGCATGTGGTAGGGTGCATCAAAGTGCGTGCCGGAATGGGTTTCCATTAAAACACGCGTGATGTGAACATGATCCTTTTCATGCGTCTTGTAGGCATATTCCTCGTAATGGGCGTCGCCGGGATACGTGATCATTCCATTTTTCAGCGGAAGCGATATATCGATCATGAAATCTGATTACGTCAACGGTTAAGTTCTTTTCCTGATTCCTGCAGGATAGTTCCTGAGCTCATGACCGCAAATTGGACAACTTGAAATTTTTTTCGTGTAAATACGGCCACACCCAGTGCATTTATATGTCCATTTGATTATCTTACCTATCTTTTTCATACTGGCCGGTGAAACTTCGACGCCAAGGGCAACTGCTGTATTCTGCATTGAGTAATCATCAGTCACAAGTATACCGGACAACTGAAGGGCCAGTGCTACTGCGTCTATGTCAGTATTGCTCATGCGATCTATGTCACCGGTCGATACTGCAGCTTTCCTCACCTTTTCGAGATATTTAGGATCCGGTTCAATTACTTTGATTGTATCCGTTGACAGGGAAACAAGCCTTCCGATCTTTCCTTTCCTGATCTCATCTAGGACCGAGGATGGGACAAATATTCCATTCGAAGTCAGATCGTATTTTCCTGAAAGGATCGCACTTGTATCAAGTATAACAGGTCTTGTTTTGTTGTCAATCCTGTCGATTGTATCTACCATATCTTATTTCCCTTGGCAGAATGCATCGAGCCAGTTCATGACGTCCGGGATTTTTTCCACCATATCCATGATTGTATACCAGTACTTTCTGTCATCGAAGCACATTTCTCCAGTTTTCTTGTTTATGAATGATGCCAGTTTCGCAGCCTCGAATGGCGCGATTCCCTTAGAGAGCAAAGAGGCTGATATTCCAGCAAGCAGATCGCCTGTCCCGCCCATTGTCATCCTCGCGTTTCCACCACTTGATAGTGCAATCACGTTTCCATCTGATATCAGATCGGTTGATCCCTTCAGGATCACAATATTTCCTGTTTTCCTGGAATAATCAAGAAGTGCACTCTCCGAAGCTTCCATGCCCGTGAGATCTTTAAATTCGGCTGAATGCGGTGTGATTAGAAGAGGCTTACTGCGCTTGTAATTCAAAAGCGAAAGGATCCTGATCGCATCAGCATCTATCACCGTCGGAATATCAAGGGAAAGAAGATCCTGAAAGACCTGCTTGAAGTCAACTGTATGGCCCATACCTGGGCCTATGAGGAGAGCTGTGCTCTTCTCGATTCCCTTAAGGTCTTCTATGTCCCTCATTATTAAAAATGGTGAATATCCCTGTATCAGGCCGGAATGTGTGTTCTTTGTATATATTCTGATCAGATCAACACCAACTTTCTCAGCCCCAAGTGCACTGACTATAGCTGCCCCTGGAAATTCGAAACCAGCAACTATACCTAGAACACCATTCTGACCCTTGTGCGAATTCTTTTCAGGTAGTATATAACTGAGAAAATCACCTGGCCCCACAATGTTTTCGAATCCCTTGTCGAAGCCTATATCCTTTACAATAACATCTCCCGGATATCTGTAACCTGGTATCGCCTTGACGGCATGCATCGCAACTGTAATTTCAGGCCTTACTGATATTTTCGATCCAGCGCCGCTTGGAACGTCCACCGAAATTACAGGCTTACCGGAATCGTTTATCATCCTGATGATATCAGAATATTCGGGTGAAGGATCCCCTTTAAGACCGGTTCCAAGGAGACCATCCATCAATATCTGAGCATTCTTTATTTCATCAGGAATGGCGTTTCTAGAAACTTTCTGAAACCTTATAGACCTCAGAAGATTCTTTACAGAATCTGAATGGATACTTTCCTCCCCCCTTATGAAAAATATCCGTACATCCATTCTGGAACCAAGGGATTTTGCGGCAAAGATAGAATCTCCAGCCTTGTTGCCAGAGCCGCAGAATATCAGTATGCTCCTGGCGTCCGGGTAATGCCGGATAATCTCCTGAGCAACAGCCTGTCCAGCATTGGCCATTAATGGTTCCACTGATCCATGCAGGTATCTGTAATTAATGTCAAGTTTCATGGATTCTTTAACTGTTATTGTCACTTTATGATGCTCCCTGTTGCTATTTTCCACAGGTAAAGATCAAATATACCTGGCTCCATTGAATATTTTTCAGATATCTCTATCATTTTTTCCTCAATTTCTATGTATCTTTTGGATGTCATTGAGCCGATGCGTATATTTAGCATTTCTGAAAGGATTGATTGTATGTGCTTGTCCAGGATGGCAAACTTGAAAACACCGACATTCCTCAAAAAATGTGATGCTTCTTTGTACCCTATTCCGGGCACGTTTTCAACAAGATATTCTCTGGAACCTGCGAGATCGCTCGATCGCACAATCTCAGGGAGATCATTCATAACGGATCTGGCACCTACGATGAACTTACTCCTGACATTATAGAACCTGTATCTTACAAGATGCAGCAACCTGCTAAGATCAGATTCTGACAGGGAAATGAGCCGCCTGATTCCAACTACTTTCTGTGTTCTCAGGCCCATCTCAGCAGATGTGTTAGCCGCCAGTATACAGAAGCACAATTCGGAAAATAGTTCCTCGGCGGGTGCATTGCGCATTAGAATAAATTCATCCCTCTTCTCCAGTATATCTGAAGATGAGGGTGACAGGATATGCGATGTTATCTCATCATGAAATTCCATAAATATTTAAAAAATTATTTGAAGACTTCGTACATCTTCTTTGCCTTGTTGAGTCTTTCCTCAACATGCTTCCATGATACGTTCTTCATGAATGCATCCAGATATGGGGCCCTCTTTGGACCGTAGTCTGTGTAGTAAGCATGCTCATAGACATCAAGGGCAAGAATCAGGATTGCATTCCATATTCCGTTTGTGTTGTGGGCATCCGCCCCTATGTTTCTCAGTTTTCCTGTGTTAAGATCAAAAACAAGAAGTGACCAGCCCCTGAATGCAACACCCGTGGCCTTGAAGTCCTCAACCCATTTTTCATAGGTACCGAAGGAAGCCTCAATCTCCTTCTTTACGCTTTCCGGAACCTTTGACTCCTCCTTGTGGAGGCCCTGAAAATAATACTCATGCAGAAGAGAGCCATCATAGTTGAATGTCTCCTCATTCTTGAGTTCCCTGAATTCGCTGTAATTCTGGTTTGCCTTGCTCCTGTCAACCGACGGAAGTTTTTCCCATATTTCGTTGAGTTTGTTCACGTAGCCCTTATAATGGGTCTCAAAGTGATACTCAATCTGCTGGTTACTTATGCCATCGAGATCCTTTGACTTCAGGTTTTCTTTTATGTTCCATTTTTCTGCCATTTTTTCACCGTTTTGAAATTAAGACTTAATTAATAACGTTTATCTTCACTGCCGGCGGGTTCAAAAATATAAAGATTCGTTATTTTCGAATTATCTGCTTCCCGCCTGGGTATATGTGTTTT
>DAQB01000160.1:0-5108 GCA_002502705.1 Thermoplasmatales archaeon UBA582
TAAACTGGCTGAACAGCTATTCCCTCTACAAGAATGATCTTGAACCATGGTATGCCAGCAACGTTTCACCTGAATGGAATCATGTCTATACTGATACAATGGCTATACTTCAAAAGGAATCTGAATTACAGGAGATAGTCCAGCTTGTCGGATATGATGCGCTGCCTGAAAAGGAAAAGTCAACACTTGATATTGCAAGAATGATCAGAGAAGACTTCCTTCAGCAAAGCGCTTTTGACGAGATCGACACGTATTGTTCCCTTAAGAAACAGTTCCTGATGCTGAGTTCCATAATTGAACTTGGAAAGAAGCAGGAAAAGGCCATAGAAAGCGGACTCGCTATGAATCAGCTTCAATCCTTCCCTTCAAGGGCAAAAATATCAAGAATGAAAGAGGTGAAGGAACAGGACGTGGACAAATTCTTCTCCGATCTATCGCAGGAAATGAAGGATGATTTTGCGTCCATTAAAGGTGGTGATAAAATTGCCGCAAGTTAGTTACAGAACAATCGGACAGATAACAGGCCCACTGCTTTTCGTAGAGGATGTTCCGCAGGCTGCTTACAATGAACTTGTAAGCATTACGCTGCCGGACGGAGAGGTAAGACAGGGGCAGGTCCTGGAGACACGAAACGGTCTTGCAATAATCCAGGTATTCGGTTCAACTTCAGGAATGGATACAAAGCAGACTGCTGTCAAGTTCTCCGGTACCACGGCAAGAATTAAGGTTTCAGACAGCATGCTCGGAAGGGTATTCAATGGCCTTGAATCACCGATAGACGGCGGTACTTCGATTACGAAAGGAGAGATGGTCGAGGTTGTGGGAAACGCCATAAACCCGTACTCAAGAGAGGAGCCTTCTGAATTCATTCAGACCGGTATTTCGACAATTGATGGAATGAACACGCTTGTCAGGGGTCAGAAATTACCGTTATTCTCAGCATCTGGTTTACCACATAATGAGGTTGCAGCACAGATTGCAAAACAGGCAAAGGTCATAGGTAAAGATGAAAGCTTTGCAGTTGTATTTGGTGCCATGGGCATAACCAGCGAGGAGGCTAACTTCTTCATTAACCAGTTCACAGAGACGGGCGCTATTTCGAGAGCTGTGCTTTTCCTGAATCTTTCCTCGGATCCATCTATGGAACGGATAATCCTCCCAAGGGCAGCCCTCACTGCAGCTGAGTACCTTGCCTATGAGAAGGAGATGCACATACTTGTCATATTGTCAGATATGACAAATTATTGCGAAGCACTGCGTGAGATATCGTCCGCCAGGGAAGAGGTCCCTGGAAGACGTGGATACCCTGGATACATGTATACTGATCTGAGCATGATATACGAAAGGGCCGGTAAGATAAAGGGAAGAAACGGTTCGATAACACAGATCCCAATACTTACGATGCCGGGTGATGACAGGACTCACCCGATACCGGATCTTACAGGCTATATCACGGAAGGACAGATAGCCATGAGCCGTGATCTACAGAGAAGCGGGGTATATCCTCCAATAGATGTATTGCCATCTCTATCAAGATTGATGAACCAGGGAATCGGGGCAGGCAGGACAAGGGAGGATCACAGGGGCGTGTCTGACCAGATTTACTCTGCCTACGCAACAGGGAAGGATCTGAGATCATTGAGCGCGATAGTTGGAGAGGAGGCTCTCGGAAAAACAGACAAGTTATACCTTAGCTTTGCCGACAGCTTCGAGAAGCGCTTCGTGAACCAGGGAAGGAATGAGGATCGTACCATAGAACAGACCCTTGATCTGGGATGGGAACTGCTTTCTGTGCTTCCAGAACAGGAGATGAAGAGAGTAAAGAAGGACTTCATCCAGAAATATGGTAAATGGAAAAAGTGATAACCTATGCCGGTTGAAATAAGGCCAACAAGGATTGAACTCATAAATGTCAACAGGAGGATCAGGCTCGCAAGAAAGGGGCTTGACCTGCTGAAGATGAAGAGAACATCACTTGTTATGGAATTTTTCAACATTAGCAGGACGGTAAGGGGAATGAGGGAAAGCATCCGCAATGATCTTGCCAACGGCCTTGAGGCTGTCAGGCTTGCGGAGGCTTTTTCCGGTATAATGAATCTTGAGAGAATAGCAGATATGTCGGCCGATACTGACGCCAGGGTAGCAACCAAGAATGTTATGGGCGTCCGGATCCCGAGCCTTAATGTTGTGTATCATGAAAGCCTTCTTTCTGAAATATACAGATCTGTTTCCATACCTGCCATAATAGAGGATTCTATCGTAAGATTCGAGAGCATACTGAGATCGATGCTTGAAATAGCAGAGAAAGAGAATTCCATGAGGAAACTACTGAGGGAAATAGACAGGACCAAGCGAAGATCAAATGCAATTGAGAACATACTGATACCGGATCTTATTGCAAACGCAAAGTTCATCAGGATGAGGCTTGACGAAATTGAGAGAGAGACATTCACGATGCTGAAAACTGTAAAGAGAAACATTGAAAGGAAATCTCTGCAGAATGGAGGGGGTGCGTGATGTCTTTCTACGATCGAAATGGAAAGAAGGTATATTATCAGAGACCGGATCCTTCAATTCTGGATAAACCTGCGGTCAGAAAATTTTTATTTATAAAACAGTTGATTTTTGCGATAAATATAGCAATAACAGCCACGGTGATATTGCTTCTTTATATGGGGGTACTCTAGATGCAGGAAGATCTTGAAAAACTAAGGTTGATAAGAGAAAAGGAGGATCAGTCAAACCAGGAATTTGAGAAATTAAAGAAAGAACTGGAGGAGTCATATCAGAATTTTCTGCTTAACTCCCAGAATGAAATCGAGACCGAGAAGAAGAGACTCGAATCCGATCGTCTTAACAGGATTGAATCTGAAAAAATGAAGCTGCAGGATCTTGGAGAGTCCAGAATGGCCGATGCTAGAAAGAAGGCCGCCTCAATGGATCTTTCCATAACGGAAAGTGCAGCTGTAAAGATTTTTGCAGATGCAGTCAAGAAGTATCTGGAGAAGTGATATGGGCATCAGACCGGAAAAAATGGCCAGAATTCGTATTATATCCTTGACAAAATACAGACAGGGCATAGTTTCGATCCTTCACAGTATGAGGGTTATCCAGCTTGAATCCGTATCTAAGGATGTTTCTTCCTTGCTAGGCAGCTCAAACCTTGATGAGCAGGTAGATTCTGTCAATGACGAATTACAGAGAATAAAGGGTTATGAGTCATCACTGCCGCCTCTGAGCGTTGAAAGGAGAAAGATTGGAGGTCTGGAAGAAGCACTGAGGGAAGCAAAAAAGATTGACCTTGGCGATGAGATAAAGGTCCTTAAGTCAAGGCAGGAAGACATACTCACAGATATCAAGGACATAAAGAACAGAATGGAAGCAGTTCAGCCGCTGATCGGACTTGACGCAGATCTTTCAGTCTTCAACACATCAATGACTAAATCCTACTTTGTCTCCTCAAACATGGATGTTGATGTTGAGTCCATACTCAGATCGGAGGTAAGGGACTGTCTTCTTATCCAGACGCCTTCAGGAAAAGTAATAGCCACCATCCGTTCTGATTCGGAAAGAGGACTTGCCACAGTATGCCATTCCAATGGTTTCCAGATGATGCATATCCCTGAAATGCATGGGAAACCGGCCGATTATTATGAAAACCTGGTTGGCATGCTCAATGAGAAAAGCAAGCACCTTGAAGAGATTGGGAACGAACTGCTTGAGATATCAAAAGCCCATTATTCCGGTATTGTACAGGTAAGGGAGCAGCTTGAAATTGAACTTCAGAAATTGGAGGCGGCACAGCGATCCCTGTCATCCGGTGAGATTTTTGCAATTGAAGGGTGGGTGAAGATGCGTGACTATGAAAATATTTCCAGCAGAATAAACAGGTTCACAAATGGTGCATGTCTTGTCAGTACCATAAATACGGATGAGATGCCCCCCACGGCCATGAGGAATCCGAAGGGGTTCAATGTCTTTGAGTTCTTTATCCGCTTTTACTCGCTTCCTGTTGAAAATGAATTTGATCCAACACTCATTTTCGCCATAATATTCCCGTTCTTCTTCGGTCTCATGGTAGGTGACTGGGGATATGGCCTGATCATACTTCTTGTTTCACTCTGGATGGTTCGCAAGATAAAGCATCCAGAAACGTTTTCGATCTTTCCTAAAAGAATCTCATCGTTCGCGGTTCAGATTCTGGGAAAGGGCCCTCTTTTAGTGCTTGCAAAAGTCCTGATCCCGTCATCGATAATTGCAATTATTACGGGTGTTGTTTTCAATCAGTTCTTCGGCTTCCACATACTTCCATTCACGATCGTGAATGTTGATTCGAATTATGGAATTACAAAACTCCTGCTGCTTTCCGGATACATTGGGCTTGCAATGGTAAGCTTTGGTTTTGTTCTGGGTATACTCAATGATCTTTTCACAGGCGAGAAAAAGAAGGCAATAGGTGCCGGTGGATGGCTGATGCTTGCCTGGGGTGTTGCAATTACCGGCCTGAACTTCATACACAAGGCACCCATTTCCCTTGATCCTGTTACCGGTCCTGCTACTGCACTGCCAATTTATATTGCAATATTGGGTATAATACTGGTTGCGATAATGGAGAAAAGCAGGGGTATGATCGAGGTACCATCGCTGATCTCCCACATCCTTTCATATACAAGAATCGTGGGCATACTTCTTGCTTCGGTGATACTGGCGCTTGTCGTAAATGATGTCTTCATGTCGGATATTCACAAAGGAATTGCCTTTATACTGCTAGGTGGAATAATTCTGGTCCTTGGACAGATTTTCAACCTTGCTATCGCAATCTTTGAACCGGGTATCCAGGGTGCAAGGCTTCTTTATGTAGAATNNGTAGAATTCTTTTCCAAGTTCTACAGGGGGAATGGAAGGCAGTTCCGTCCTTTCGGCTCCAGGCGGAAATATACTCTCCCGGATGAACCTGAAGATTAGATCCGGATATTGAATGGTATTTGACCGGGCGAGAAAATAAGTTATACCTAATTTACCTATAGTCAAATATGGTGGTAACTGAGACAGTTCTCATACTTATTATCGTTCTAGACACTGCAGCCAGTCTTTTTATTGGGGCATGG
>DAQB01000160.1:5117-14953 GCA_002502705.1 Thermoplasmatales archaeon UBA582
TTGAAAGCATGATCAACAGAAGATGTGTTGTCAAATTAGTCACTCCGGAAAGGATTGAGGTCTTGCTTGATTCCCAGGTCTGGGCAGCTGAGCTCTTTGACAAGAATGAGAAAATCGCCCCTGGTGACAAGGCAGTCGTGAAGGATGTAAGCGGCCTGAAGCTTATCATTAAAAAGGTTGAGTGATTGGCAGTTTTTTACAAAATTATGGTTTAAAGGTTTGAATAATGGATTGGAAAGCATCTTGTTAGATTTTCATCTGTTGAATGCCTTTCCATCGGCGAAATTAATGCGCAGGCCCAAAATTTCCTGTATATCGCATCCTAAAACGAACGCCTACCGGGTTCCCTTCTTCATTATCGATAAATCTTAACAGTATTAAGCCTGAATACGGGTATGCAGCAGGGAAGTTCTCCTTGATGTGCCTGCTTATAATCCTTTCTCCAAGCATTAAATGAAACTGATTGTTTCGATCTTCCCGGAAGGGATCAGAAGCTCAGAACAGTGTAACCTGAATTAACGTAATGCGAGATCCTCTCGCCCGCAGGCTTCAGGCTGACTCCCATGGACTCAAGCTTCTCTTTCTTACCGCTCCTCTCTGCTATAAATACGCAGGCAGAATCGATTGCACCAAGGTTGTAAAGTTTAGTGAATGCCTCAAGTGGAGGCCCATTTAATTCAGTGATGTATTCCTCACTTGGTCCAAAGAATATAACCTTGAGGTCGTCGTATCTTTTAGCCTCAGCGGATCTGGAGGCGTTAACCAGACCAATATTGGCTCTCTCCGGATCTTCCTTGCCTGCAATTATCAAAAATAGCACTTTGCCCATGCCTATTGATTATTTGATGATATTAATGCATTGTGTTAAGACGGAGGAAAACACTGAATAAGAAGAAAAAGTAGATATTGCATTCATGTATGATAATGCGTGTTTAACGACGAGCTTTCTGAGATATTCAGTGAGATGGCCGATATTGAGGAAATTGAAGGAAAGCGCTGGGAATCTCTGGCCTACAGAAAGGTTTCTGGAAACATTGCCGCGTTAGGCGAGGATATAAGGGAAATATACCGGCGGAACGAGCTCAGAAAGATAGAGGGTGTTGGTGATGCCATAGCAAAAAAGATTTCTCAGTACATAAATGAAGGCAGGATAACAGCCTACGATGAAATGAAAAAGAAGTATCCCATTAACTTCAGGGATCTGAGAAAAATCCAGGGCCTTGGTCCTAAAAAAATAGCCGTTTTATTTACTGAACTTGGGGTGACAAACATTTCACAGCTCTCAGATGCCATAAACAGTCATAAAATTGCGGATCTGCCTGGATTCGGAAGCAAGAGCGAGGAGAAGCTGAAGAAGAGCCTGGAAACATTTCAGCAGGTTGGTTCAAATAGAATCCTCCTGGCAAAAGGACTTAGAGAGATAGATTATATCAGAGAGAAGCTACTGGCGTCAGGTCTTTTCGAGAAGGTGGAGGCTGCAGGCTCGTCAAGAAGGATGCGTGAAACTGTCGGGGACATTGATCTTCTGGCTATAACAGGTAACGTGGAAAGTGCAACTGATTATTTTCTCAGTCTGGATCGAATAGAGGGTGCTGTTTCCCGCGGTGAGTCGAAAGTAACTGTAAACCTTAAAATCGGGATAACATGCGATTTGAGATTCATAGAACCGGACTCATTTGGAGCTGCGTTGCAGTATTTTACAGGCAGCAAGGATCATAACGTCAAGTTACGGGATCTCGCCATATCAAAAGGCATGAAACTGAACGAATACGGCCTTTTCGCAGCTGATCAAAAGATCGCAGGTGCTTTTGAGAATCAGATTTATGAAAAACTCGGTCTGATGTATATACCTCCAGAGCTCAGGGAGGACAGAGGTGAAATAGATGCTGCACTGTCAGGTAAGATCCCACGCCTTATAGAATATAATGAGGTAAAAGGAGATCTGCATATGCATACCTTCGACAGCGACGGCTCTGCTTCACTGGAGGAGATGGCTGGTGCTGCTAAAGCCTCCGGACTTGAATATATTGCTGTTACCAATCACAGCAAATCCCTTATGATAGCAAACGGCCTGAATGAAGAAAGATTCAATACTTTCAACAAAGAAGTTGAAAGGATTTCAGAGAAACTTGATTTCAGCATACTCAAGGGTGTTGAACTCGAGATTCTGAAGGACGGGTCGCTTGATCTACCGTCAACCTCACTGAAGAGAATGGATTTTGTGCTGGGGGCAATGCACCAGTTTGTCTCCCAGGATCGCGAAGAGAATACTAACAGACTTCTGAATGCAATAAGGTCCGGTCTTGTGAGCTCCATAGCTCATCCCACTGGAAGATTAATAGGTTCGAGACCCCCATATCAGCTGGATATGGATAGAATTATGGAGGCATGTGCTTCTGAAGGCGTCTTTCTCGAAATAAATGGCTCGCCTGAAAGATCCGATCTTCCATCTGACCTTGCGAGGAGAGCTGCCGGATTCGGCGTAAAGTTCACGCTTGGGAGCGATGCCCACAATATGAATGATCTCTCCAATATAAGAATTGCAACTGCCGTGGCAAGGAGGGGTTGGCTGACTAAAGATGATGTTGTCAATGCGATGAATCTCCAGGACATTCGAAAGGCACTGAGAACCTGAAAAGCAAAGCTATTTCCCTTTTTCGTCGATTATGCCGTAATCATATTATTGAAAATTGGACTGTACTTCCCATGTTTGACCATAATAGAAAGAAAAAACTTGAAAACGCAAAAAAATATGTCACTGGTCACGAGGCCGAATGCTTCAATGCAGTTTTTCGAAAATTGAATTCCCTCGAAGATGGGGCATTTCAGGCTGGCATCTTCAAAATGAAATATGTGTATAGCGAGGTAAAGATACCGGGCAAGGAAGAGGTAGAGGTTATTGAGGATGTTCCGGACAGCATTGATAATGTATACTCAATGAGCTTTGACGTGACCGACACTGTGAAGAATGAATTGTTAGGAATTGTATTTTACAGGGATAGTGTATCTACTTATCCTTCCATACATGAAAAAGAAATTGAAAGGATTGCCATGTCGATACTTGGTTAATTCTGTTAAATCAACGCAAATGTTATTAAACTTTATAAACTAATACGTTTATAAATAACACCAGCCTCTTCCTGCCATGGAAAAGGTTGTGATTATAAGTGGTGGCACTAAGGGTCTGGGAAAATCTCTGGTCAGGTTGTTCAAAAAAGGTGGATGGCTCGTATCATCTTTTGGAAGAAGTGTTTCCAGAAATGGCATTGAAAGCGATACGGGAATACTGTGGACTAAGGCGGATATGCGCTTTGAGTCTGATATTGATATTGTAATTAAGAGGACAATGGAGGAATTTGGCCCCCCAAATGTGCTAATACTCAATGCGGGCACAATATCCCCCTGCAAGGAAATTGTTGACGACAGCATATTGAATCTGAGGAAGAATTTTGAGATAAATGTTTTTGCGAATACATACCTGACACAGCTTTTTCTAGCGAATTCAAAGAATGGGCTGGTTGTACACATAACTTCGGATGTTTCAAAGACACCGGCCCTGGGATGGTCTTTTTATGGTTCATCGAAGCCCGCAATGGATTACATTATCCGGGCGCTGACAGTTGAGGTTCCTGATTCAAGGTTTCTTTCAATTGATCCAGGCGACATGGCCACTGAGATGCACTTTATTGCAGATCCAACGGCGGATTCTGATGAACTGCAGTCACCAGAGAAGGCAGCAGAAAGCGTATTTCAGAAGATTATAAGCGAGGCTGGTGCAGTTTGAATGGACAGAACCTGATACTTATACCTGAAACTAAGACGGGGATTCCGCAGGAATATACGGGAAGAAGAAGATCAGAAGTTAAACTGCTCCGTATAGATAGAATGAAAGGATCTTTTGAGTTTGGTGAATTTGAGGCAATTTTTAACCTTCTTAACCCGGGTGATGTGCTGGTATTCAATAACAGTTCATTGGTACCGGCCCACTTCAGGCCTTATGACAGGGAAGAAGAGAAGTTTGTGGACATAAACATCGGGTATCACGAGAAGGGCCTTATTGCAGAGGCTAGATCCAGGCAGACGAATTTCCACGCAGGAAAGAGGTTATACTTTGCAGATGGTTCTTATATTTCTCTATCCCGCAGAATGAAGGATTATGGAAGATATTGGGAAATTGATCCTGGAAACGGTTTTGATTTCCATGGACTGAGTTCATCCGAAGGCTCGTACATAATTTACGATGAAAACATGCGGTATTTACCAGGAAGTGTATATGCTTCTGAAATTGCCAGAATTCCTGGTTCTGTTGAATATCCTTCAGCATCCAGACCGTTTACGGGTTTGATAATGAACAGGCTGAAGAAGAATGGAATAAGGACTCTGGAAATAACACTGCATTGCAATCTTGGATCGCTCGACGCAACTGAGTTTTATAACAAAAAACACCTGCTTCCTGAATATTTCTCTGTCAATGCAGATGTCGCTGAAGAGCTGACATATCTCAGCAGAAATGGCTCCAGGATAATAGCGGTCGGCACAACGGTTGTCAGAGCCTTGGAAAGCGCAAGGAAAGGCGACAAATTTTACCCTGCTCATGGCTATACCAATATTATGATTGATGGATACAGGAAGACAGGGATCAATGGCCTCGTAACCGGGATGCATGACCCTTCAACATCCCATCTCCTCATGCTCTCAAATTTTGTGGACATTGAATTGATTAAAGCATCATATTCAGCAGCTGCCGAAAGCGGTTTCACCTGGCATGAGTTTGGTGATTCATGTATAATATTATGAATCCTTGAATTTACCTCTTCTTATAAGAGCAACGAAAATAAGTGATGCAACAACAACCATTGCTATTATAATCAGCGTGAATTCCACCTCATAAGGTATTGGCGTTGGTTTGGTAAAGTTGATTACTAGACTCGCGGCAGACCCGTTTATTATTAGAGAACCTGTCAAGGGTGACGTGGTATACCCGGTTACATTTGTCACTGAATAGACATATGTTCCATTACTGAGGGAGAGCACAAGAGGATTGGAGGACAGATGATAGACTGTTCCATTGAATTCTATTGTCCAGTTCTGACCCGAAGGGAGACCAGATTCGCTCAAAGTTACAAGATAGGTGAGCCGGAAAAACTCAATCGGTACAATCACATTTGACCCTTTAACTGTAAAGTTGCCCTGCAGGGATGCTGCAGAAAATATATCCGAAGACCTGTTAAAGGTGTAATGATAAGTGCCGTTTGTCAGATTCAGGAAATATGATGATCTCTGCAATGGACCGGAGGATGCTATTCCAGAAACATTCACAGACCACGTTACATTTCCGGTCAGACCGGTCTCCCTGAACTCAACCAGGTAAACCTTCTTGATGAAGATGATGTGGATGTTGAGATTGCTTCCGTCTATCGTGAATGTTCCATTGCCCTTTGGCGCATAAATAGGATTCGATGCGGAAACACTGTATGTGTATGGCCCGTCTGTAACGTTTGTCGTAAATGACGATCCTGCTGCAATTGGGCCGGATGGCAGAAGCCCGGAAACATTCACCCAGTAGTAGGTTCCGGCAGGAAGCCCGCTCTCATTAAAGGTAACAACATAATTGCCTTTGACATAGAAGGCAATCCCCTGCTGCAGGCTCTTTGAAGAATAATTAACGTACCAGGTGTCGTTTGATGTATTCTGGAATATCAGATTTGCGCCAGTAACCTGAGTCTGGTCTGATGCATAATCTATAACAGATGATAGTGGCATTTCCCATTTTCCCGAACCGTATGGCTCAACCTGCGGAATTATTGTCCCCGAAGTGCCGTTACCAAAGACCCCTGTTTTTGAAGAAATAGCCCCAGCGAGCACGATCTGAGGCACAAGAGAAAGAGGTGAATTTTGTCCCGGAAACTGGCCCAGCGAAAGGATGGACCCGTTGTAATAATAGGTGTAGCCCTTTTTTCCTATGATGAAGGAAGAACCAGGAACAGATATTTTAAGTGAACTCGCACCGACAGATGTTATCAAGACGCTTGATAGTGAGGTATTGCCGGATAATATTACAGATGTAAGGTTAAACGTTTTCTTAAAAGGGATAATTACCTCGGTTGAATTGTAGACACTTAGCCGTTCGTTCCTGAAGGTCCCTGAGAATGGGATGTTAATTGATATTGAAAAGTTTGCAATGAGATCTGAGGAATTTACACCGTATATTTGTAACATGGACTGAGCCCAGTATTCAGGAAAACCTGTTTCTCCTGCGAGGAAGAAGTTTTCCTCTATGGTGGCATTGTATTTTGAAAAGACTGTGCCGTTTGGACTGTAAGATGTCACGTTCAGCCCCGTGAGATTAATGGAAGCAGATATGCCAGAGAGGTCTCCTGAAATGCCGTTAAAGGACTGATCCATCAGATAATTTGTGAGGTTATAGGCATTTACCGTACCCCATCCATTTAGAAGGCTGTATCCGTACCTGTCCTGATAGAGAACATTGCACCCCTTTACTACTGGATGAAAAGCAAGCGAGGGCAGTGAGGAGTTGTATGACATTTGCTGAAGAATCCCTGTCTGACCGCTGTAAAATGAATTCGTATACTGCAAGGTACCAATGCGGTAAATTTCTGGATTTACAAAACCCATCTTACCGTCGCCTACCCTTAGAAGGGAATGGTCAATTTCGGCCAGGATGCCGCCTAAAGATGGAGATGCAATACTTGTTCCTGCAACAGCTTCAAAAGGACGACCAATTGAGGCATTGGATGCGTAATATGTATCACCACAAATTGTTATAGTCATTATGGTGTCATTTGCAAGTGACGAAAGATCCGGAACGCCACGACCTGCGCCATTGATAAGAAGATTGGCGGACGAATTGACCTGCCATGAGGGTTCGGCGTATAAATGGGATATTCCCGATGTTGTACCCACGGCGTAACCTGTTGATAATGTTGCTGGAACGAACCAGTTCTTTTCGGAAACAATGCTTAAATTCGTATTCAGGTACATTGAAACGCCTCCGACCGCCAGCATACCGTAATTATCATATGCCACAGAGGCTGGAAAGCTCTCATTTGATCCTATATATTCTGGGCTTGAAGTAGAGTTGCAGTCGCCACCGTCACCGCTTGCGGCCATTACGGTTATTCCGCGAAGGTTGGCTTCTTTAAGCATAGTGTTCCACGTCGGATTGACACAGTCAGTTCCACCCCATGAGTTTGAAATCACAGATAGATTGAGCAAATTACTGTATGCAGGTGATGTTTGTGACGGGTTAAGTAATGCAGCGAAGGCCAGATCCAGGCAGGAAATACTTGACGTGTTGCCATAGGCATTATATATCGTTGAGCCTGGTGCGGTGCTTCCAAGCATTTCGAGATCAAGGGTGTTTTCAACGTTTGCACCAGTTGTATCATATGATGACAAAAAGCTCGGTTCAGGAGCACCATTGATTGGATATCCGTATACCTTGCTGTGTGGTTCTCCAGGTGGAATGGTTTCATTGTAATAATCATAAATATCGGACGGATCAAATGGGCCAACGTATGTGCCTGGCTTCAGAAGCCCCTCCCTTGTCTGCACGTTTCCTGAACCATTGTATACACCAGACCATAATATTGTGGCCTCCACCATGTTTGTTGGATATCCATACTGCTTGAAAAGTGATACCTCATTCATTGCCACCTGCAGGTCTGATCCAGAAATGTACTGGGCTCCGGAATAATTCACTGGAATTGGATAACCTAATGTTGATTTTGATGAACTATTGAATCCTGTTACTTTCAGTGCCCTGGAAATTAATGGAGAATGCCTTATTACCAGCTCAGAGTAATCTGAAAGGCCGGATATCGACTGTACATAAGGTTCAATACTTAAAGGAAGACTTGGCGTCCCGGCCGGGGCATAGAAATCACCGATTGGGGATGTGTAATTTTCAATTGTAATGCTAAAAATATTTTTGACTGTATTTGCGGATGCCTTAAAGCCAAGAATGGATCGATCGCTGAATTCCTGAATGTCGACTGCCCCTGATGTCTTCACGTAGCTGACAAGATTGTTGTAAACATTCTGCGGTCCGCCGAACATTTGGTTAAACTCGTTGAGGGAGAGGAAATGATGATACATTGTTGAAGAGGGATCACTTATTTCAGACAACAAAGAATTCATAAACGTACAATTTGTTGGATAAAGGCTAACAACTACTGTCAGGAGAGACGCAGGACTGCCATTATCCTCAGTGAAATTTGACACCCCATACTGATTGTAAAAAGGAATGTATGAAGCTACCGGTACAATGGGTCCATAAGAATTGCTGTTAAGAGATGTATAATGATCATAAAGTGTGTGATTATTTCCGCTTCCATCGCTATTTACTGCAATAAATAGTGACGAGCCAAGAAGAATAATGAGAACCATTATTGAATAAATTGTTCGGTTACCAATAACAAAGTTTTTTTTCACGCTTACAACATTTATTAAAGTGAATTAGCGTTCAAATACTTTTTTAGCTTTATTTTCTGTAAGAATCTTCATAACTGTTGTAAGTACCAACTCCTTTTTTGCCTGATCCGGGTCTGATACATTTCCAAGGTCAATTCTCTGGTCACCTATGTCAGCGTAAAGTGAACCCAAATCCAGATGAAAGTGCAGTAATCCCCGGTTTCTGAAATAGAAATGACAGGGCGATTTTTCACTGATTCCTTCGATCATTCTTATCCTGGCTATAAGATCACTAACCGAATTTAAGTCGTTGCAGGATGCGTGCCGCATACAGATTCTAATATGTCAATTAAGGAGAATTATTTAGTTATTTTCATAAATCTGGAAAAATGCCAGCCTTAAATGGAGAAGATCCAGTGATCACAAAGGTGTTTTGAGCATTGAAGAAATCTAAAAATTATATTGCTTTCCTGTGCGGTCTAAACAGCTTCAATTGTTGACAAAATGTTAAGGTGATAATGCAATTATCAGACATTGGCATCTTCATTTTCAAGAACCCTGAAATTCTCTGACGCTGTTTTCATTAACCTGGGTGCCATAATTGGCGCGGGAATATTTGTAATAATCGGGATATCGGCTGCTGCTGCAGGACCAGCAGTGCTGATCTCCATCCCACTAGCTGCACTGGTTGCCATTTTTACAGGGATTAGCTTTTCGCAGGTGGCTCGCCATGTTGATAAGGAAGGTGGTGTATATGAGTACGGAAAAGAGGCATTGCACCCATATGCAGGCTTTATAGGCGGAACTTTGTGGACATATGGGAATATTATCGCCCTGGCTGCGGTTTCGATAAGTTTTGGAGGGTATCTTGACTCGCTGTTTAATTCAAGGTTTCCAGTAATATTCATAGCCGTTGCAATAGTTGTTTCTTTTGGTGTGTTGAATGCACTGGGTATCAAGAACTCAGCTAAGACTTTAAAAATGATAGTTGTTGTCAATGTCACGATACTGGTGGTGTTCACCGTTATAGGTCTTCTATTTTTCCATCCCTCACACCTGAACAATTTCTTTGCAAAAGGTGGTTATGGCGTTATTTCGGGTGCAGCAATAATCTTTTTTGCTTTTTCAGGTTTTTCAAGGGTTACAACCGTATCCGAAGAGGTGGTCAACCCTGAAAAGACGATACCCAGGGCGATAATAGTGTCAATATTGATTTCTGCAGTGCTCTATTTTCTTATCAGTCTTGCTGCCGTCGGGCTGGCCACTCCTGGAACGCTTGCAACATCCACATCCCCTCTTGCTCTTGCCTCTTCGAAAACAGGTCTGTTCTTCCTGGTGGAAATAGTATCGGTAGGTGCACTCGTTGCAACTTCCGGCGTAATCCTGACAGGCATACTTGGAAC
>DAQB01000032.1 GCA_002502705.1 Thermoplasmatales archaeon UBA582
GGAAGCCATGAAGGTTAACGGATATGCCGTTCAGACACTGGCAGATGCTGCAGAAGAAAACGGATCGGAATTCTTTCACATTTCCACCGACTACGTATTCTCCGGACCAAAAGGAAATTACTCTGAAGATTCGGAGACGGAACCTGTCAATGAGTACGGCAGGNNCAAGCTGATTGCTGAGAATATTCTGGCAGGAAGGAAATGCACCATATTGAGGATATCAACGCCATATGGCATAAATTATTCCGGCAGGAAGAAGACCTTCATGGAATTCGTCCTGTCCGCACTGATGAAAAAAAGGACTATCAGGATTGTTTCGGATCAGTTCACAACGCCAACCTACGTTGATGATATTCCTAGGGTGATTGAAAAACTTTACACAGCGAAGAGGCATGGCATTTACCATCTTGGTTCTGCAGAGTGTGTGGGCAGACTGGAATTTTCACTGCTTCTGGCAGAGGTTTTTTCCCTTGATGTTTCCAGTATAATGGCTGTGAAAACCGGTGATCTTGGCTTCAATGCAAGAAGGCCATTGAATACATGCATGAATATATCAAAGGTGTCAGGAATATTCCATCCCGCCTCCATAAGGGAAAATCTTGAGGAGATAAGGAAAAGTTTATCTCCTAGATGAAACCAATTCCCTTATGACATTGGATGCATCAAGGAGGCTGTCAAATGTTCCCGCATCAAGCCATGGTTCCTTAAGTATTCCATAACTGAGTGTGTTGCTGGAGAGATACAGATTATTCACATCCGTAATCTCAAGTTCACCCCTTGCAGACCTGGTTATTGACCTTATCTTATCGAAAACCGTAGCGTCGTACATGTAGAGACCGGTAACTGCGTACGGACTCTTTGGCTTNNACTATCCTTATGATTCTGTTACCATCAAAAACCGGGACACCGAATCTCTGCGGGTTTTCAACGGATTTGAGGAATATTTTCGCCCCATTCCGAAAGGATGAGATATCCGGTTTAACATTGTCGAGAATTATGTTATCTCCCAGTATCACAGTCATGTTGTCGGCATGCACAAATTCCTCTACCAGGGATAGGGCTTCGGCTATTCCTCCTGCGTTATCCTGGAGTGCATAGTGAAATTGAGCATTGAACTGTTTACCGGAGCCAAGAAGGTTCATGAAGCTCCCTCCATGCTCCTTTCCAGTCACTATCATAATGTCCCTGATGCCGGAACTTTACAGCGTGTCTATGGGATAGTATATCATAGGTTTGTTGTAGACTGGGAGAAGGTGCTTGTTTGTTACAAGGGTGAGGGGATGTAACCTTGAGCCAGTTCCACCAGCAAGAATTATGCCTTTCATTCCCATACGTATCTTATTTTCTTTATAATAATATTGCGCATCCCCTGGCTTTTGGACACGATTGATGCGATTCTTCACTGATCCATGGCATTCCCTTATGGGTCTGTCCCTCGGGGATACTGTATCTATCGCTATGGAAAGTGCCCATCCTGCTGCCGGTATCCTTTGACATGTGGCCTCTTCTCATGATGGATGATGAATCTCCTGTGGCAGGTATTACACCGAAGAATGAAGCCAGCTTGTCCGCATTACCGAATCTGTTCCTGTCGATGTAGGAGGAGAGAAGGGACACTGTTCAAGATGAAGAATAACCCGGAGAAATTGAAAAGAATAACATTAGAAACAAAACTTATTCTACCATCAATAGTAGGCACGCACTAAAGCAAAGGAGAATAATAGAAGAGTGATGATTGTTAGGAGGCCAATCTTATCCCATAATAAACAAACAATCCAAAATTTTGGATACAATCTTTGATTTTCAAGTTATGATTCCAGAATTCCAGTAATTATCTGACGGAAGCTATTGATCATATTTTCATAGCTGAATTGCAGAGCAGTATCATGCCCTCTTTTACTGATTTCGTCCCTCAATTTGCTATCTTCCAGCAATTTCATTATGGCATCATAAAGGCAATCGGGATTTGCAACAGGACATATGAGTCCATTTACATTATTAACAATGAACTCGCTTATTCCACCATTGTCTGTAGTGACAGCTGCACAACCACATGCCATGGCCTCAAGTAAAACTAAGGACATGCCCTCAACGATGGATGGAAGGCAAAAAATCATGCTTTTATTGTACAGGCTTCGCAGCACCTCATTGGTTGGTCTCTTAAAATAATCAATTCTATCTCTGATTTTCGCAGGTATTTCCTCTCTCTCGAAATTACCAAAGGCAGCCACTTTAATTTTTTTATCGTTGTTGAGCAATCTGTCAATGACATCCAGTGCATATTTTGCGCCCTTGTATTTTGCCTTTATCAATGGAAAGATCACATATTCTCTATTCGCCTGATCATACATTATATGATAAAATTCAGCGTCAATTCCGACATGAAAGAAATACGGATCATCGGACTGGAATCTCTCATGCATCTTTTTATTAATAACTATTTTCTTCAAATTGAATCCATAGGTTCTTCTGGCCCTTTCGAAATTGCTACCGCTTATGGAGGGATCATCCTCACTATTTTGAATCAGATATAGTGGCTTTGTATCCGGAAGATTCTCGACAAAGAATTTTACATAATATGCCGTTGGCCATGCTGTTGCCATAATTATCTTAGTTCTGAAGTTAGGTTTATCGTTTACATCTACCTGCAGCATTGGTACATTCTTCAAAATTGAGAAGTCATAATCTATTTTAAACAATAAATGCGAAATCCTATTGTAATAAAGGGGGTAATATTCAAAAATGAAAGGAAATCTTCTCATGAAGAAGTGAACGAGCCTGGATTTAAATGTGGCATTGACAGGATTGTAATCCGGAATTAATTCATCAACATTTATAGGTGAAACAAGAACCACCCTGATACCCAGCCTAGTTAATCCGGAAGCTAGTCTGTATGTTATGTTATCTCCTCCGGTTGGATAAAAACGCCCTATTGGTACTCCGCCTATAACTATCACTAAATCAAAGTCTGTATTTTTCAAAATATTTTCACCATTTTGATCTTTACGAGTTTAAGCATTTAAGTCTAACTTTTCACCATTCATATGACGCTTATTAATTTTTTTGGATTATCTTGCAAAATCGCAGATAGAAGAGTCAAAAGTACTATATTAAGGAACTCTTTGGTTTAGTGGGGGTAAATTCAAACCTTCTCCAATTTCCAGTATCCTCCCACGAAGCGCAAAGCGTTCACGCAATCCTGGTTATGGTACAATCTCTAGTTATCATGACCTATTGGCTTGTGTGATACCTTAACGACATTAAAATGAGGTGCGTATTTTACCCGCACAATGTTAAAGAGATCCTAAATTAATATTCCACAGCAGATTTTGTCGAAATTAGTGAGTCGTGCCAAAGGTATGATCAAATTACATTTGAAATCAAAGCAAATGGATCAAATATATCTATGTACTGGATACAATGAGATGTTCTCCGACTTTCAGAATTTATCGAAATTAACTTTTCATTTCGCAACCATTTCTATAAAGAATCTTCCATCATTAATGCAATTATTCTGGAATAGTATTTCCAGAGGCTAATTGTTGGAAAGCTTAAGAGAAATCTTATAGTGTTGCTGCGATCAGCTATATAATCTTCAAAATAAAACTCTGGAGTTGCCATAATGAAAGCCGCAGTTATTAACGAATCGTCTAAATACAGTGGTTTAGGAAGATATGCAGAGGGGCTTTCTCTTGCTCTATCGTCACAACTCGTAACAATAATTACAGATAGCCAAAAGAAAGTCGAGGATTATGAGGGGAATATTATTCGATCAAGACCATTGATTTCTCTCGGGAGTAACTGGTATCTAAGCCATAGATACCCTGGCATTTTTCTTCGACCAGCAGTTAAGGAACTCAAGAGAGTTCTATATGATACTGAAATAGTTCACTATTCGGCTCAGGGAATTCGCAAGTTTCCAGTTGGAACAAAAACAATCTATACTGTCCACGATCTTTTTGGTTTCAGCAACAATTATGATTCTAATAGAAGGCTTACAAAATTAATGAAAATAAATTTAAAGGAAATACTCTCAGCTGATGCCATAGTAACCGTATCGGAATATGTAAAATCCAAGGTCATCGATCTAGGGTATGATGGCATACTGGAAACTGCATATCCTTTTGTATCTGATACCTTTACCCAGATCTTGGACAAGGCTAAACTAAGGATTGCTCTTGGCCTTCCGGTAGACAAAAAGCTGGTCTTAAGTGTATCTACACTTGATCCACGAAAAAACCTATCCGCCGTATATGGAACAATGAAAAAGCTTGGCTCAGATCACAAACTGGTAAGGGTGGGGCAGATTCAGGGAGAGGGATATTCATTCATTCATGTGGATAGCGAAAAACTCAACATGATTTACAATGCATGTGATGTTCTACTTTTCCCGTCTCTAGATGAAGGATTTGGATATCCCATCGCGGAGGCAATGAGAGTTGGATTACCAGTTGTAGCTTCTGACATACAGATTTTCAGAGAAATAGCATCTGAAGCTGCATATCTGGTTAAACCAATTCCAGAAAATCTTTATTCTGCGATTAAGGAGATCATTCTGGAACCAAACAAGTATATTGAAAGCGGTCTTAAGAGAGGAGAAAAGTTCACATTCAACCAATTCAGAGATCGAATACTTGAAATTTATAGGAAGCTCAATTGAAATGTTTCTCGCATTCATATCATCAGGACAGGCTCCTCAATTTGTAATGTATTTTGGTTCTAGACTTGCAAATGATCTGCAATGTGCTTCCATTAACGGCATCCATGTTCTAATGAATTGAAGGAATAATGGCAATTTTCGTATATGGTGAACATAAAAAGAATTGCCTGGACATCCTCTACGCATTCTACCTTCCCGGATTTATTTTATGAAATTCACAGGAGACATATCTAATCTGCACAATATGATACAGGAATGATAAAACTGAGGATTTTTATCAACAGAATGTTCAGATCATTTAATCCAATTGAGGAATAATCATTTGAAAAGCTGTAATGCGCTGCCATGTCGAACATTTTCTCCACTTAAGATATCTTGATTTCAACAGTAAAATAATTTCCTGACATCCTTCCCTTTGTATCCTGTGGCAGCAAGGTTGATAATTCAGCTAATAGTTGGCTTTGGTTTACAAAAATCATCTATATATGGTTCTAGTATAACTGAAAGATGAAGATTGCAATCGTTGTTCCCTACATCCCAAAAATAGAAGGTAATAGAATGGCTTTCAACATTGCCAGGGGCTTGTCCGCAGGTAACGATGTAACGGTGATAAGCCATACAGTGACATCGAAAGCTGTAAATGAAGTAAAAGAACTCTGTAACCCTGCCAAACTTAAATACTTCAGGCAGACAGAGTCCGGGGGGTTTGGAAGTAAGTTTGCTTTAAAATATCAATTTTTAAGAGGAAAGAGTAGAGAATTGGCTAACTTTATATTGAAATCAGATAAATTTGATGCCATAATAGTGATTGCGAACGAAGGACACTGGTTACCTTCCTACATTAAGAGGAAATCGAATGCGAAAGTCTATCTGATATTGATGGAACTACATGACCGTGGAATTATATCACTTCAGAATTCGAATGCCAATAATGCTATCGTAAAGGGCATTGTTCTTTCACCGGTTTACGGCTTCCTCAAATACTTTGAGAGAATGAGATTCTCTTCTTTCGACCTATTGTTTGCAAATTCCATATGGACTAAAATTATTTTTGAGTACCTATATGGTTTACCCGTTTCAGATGTTATATTTGCCATCGATACAGAACACTTCAAGCCTTCATCAAGTAGAACATTCAATGATAATTTCATAGTGGTCCCTACAGCTAGCCTAAAAAACAATTCCACGGCTATGGAGACCTTGAAAAGACTCTCTGCTGAAGGCATTAGGTTGATTTGTTACGGGTCAGTAATTGTTCCAGGAGTTGAAAATCTCGGGTATATTGATGATGATAGGATGATACAGATCCTCAGTAATGCCTCAGCTACACTGTTCCTTTTTGGTTATGAAGCTCTCGGCCTGATTCCCCTTGAATCATTGGCATGCGGAACGCCTGTTATAACAGAAAAGAAGCAGGGACCGGAATTACAACTGGCTGGCAATGAGAACGTGCATTTCTTCAATTCCTATGAAGAATTGAAAGAGTTGTGCATGCAACTAACCAGAACAGAGAAGACAGATGCCATTAAGAATAGCTGTAGGGCTTCCATTATTGAATACGATTACAGAAAGGTTACGGAGATGTTACGGTCAAGATTGATTCAGAACCTGGGAGTTTGTGAGGCTTAAAATGTCTGAATACAGTTTCTTTGTAACAACACTGTTATCATAAGTCTTTTCAGCATATTCATGTTCCCTGCTGGACATAGACCTTAATTTATCAATATTTCCGGAAAGTGAAATAAGTCGCTCGGAAATTTTTTCCGGGTCAGGATCAGTATACTCCAGAAAACCCAATTGCTCAAGATCGTCGTATGATCCTCTGAGAATTCTGGAAGTAATGACATATTCTCCAGAAGAGACAGCCTCCACAATCACAGTTGGAAGTGCATCCCAGCGTGTTGGATAAACAAAAATGTCACATTTTCCAAATAGTTCGGCAAGTTCGTCGTCACTCAACACACCATGATATCTCACGTTACCAAGTTTTCTTGCCTCAATTATTGAGGAATAATCACCAGACCCTGCTATATTGAAAACAAATCTATCTGCATCACTCATTCTTTCAGCAGTATCAAGAAAAATGTCAACTCCCTTTATGTAAATGAGCCTAGCAACGTACAGGATATTTATCTTATTAGACCGGATTCTTGGATAAAAACTAGTAGTATCAGTCCCAATCTTTCCAATGAAATAAGGCTTGTTCATTCTTCTTCCAATTTCAGCTGATTTGGGGAACAAATGAAAAGCATCGATCTTTCTGTACACCAGTCCAGATCTAATGAAGGCCACCAAGACTCTCGTGTAAAAATTATTGAATGCAAACTGACCGTGATTGCTTCCAATCACTTTCTTTGCTGTAAATAGTGGCCAATATTCATTTTTAAAAAGGTATACTACATCATACCCCTGTATTTGTCTCAGAAGCTTTCTATTAACAAATTTTGTATACCTTATCATAAACGGAAGCAGCATTTGATAGAGCGGAATTGTTGCCCTGTGCAGTTTTAGGAACGATATGCAGTGTTCAAAATCCCGTATGGTCAAGATCTGCTTCAAACCCATCCTACTGAGAATATCTGGATCTATTCGTTTCACCTGAAAAAACTGTGACTGGACAACTGTCACATTATCTCTGTATTCTGAATTGACATAATTGATAAGTGCCCTTTCAATACCTCCTCCCACAGCCACATTTGTGTTGATAAAGAAAATAATCTTCATGATAGATTTGATCCTTTGAGCGGTATTATTCTCCAAGTTAATTTTATTTTCCTGCAGATGAAGGAGATTTAACATTATCAACTCCTACTGTTAACTCCCGGGAATTCCATTTTTTTTCATTCAGCCATATTTCGGAAACTTTGAGATTCCCCATATTGTAGTTGTTAATGATAATTCACGAAAACATTAATAAATGGTTACCGAGTTGGTATTGAGACACAGTGAATAATGGCCTCACAGTATGACAGTGGGCTGAAAATCTCATTATATAATTTTGGTAAATTACAGATTCGAAAACTTTTGGCACATCTTTTATACAATCTCAATATTTCTTCACTGTGGGCATTACTGTTATAGTTACATCTTACAACGATCACAGAATTGAAGATACCCTGAAATCTCTTTCTCTGCAGACCATTATACCGCAGGAAATACTGGTTGCAGATGGGGGAACTGCGTGGGACATTAAGTCCATCTGTGATAGGTACAACGCAAGACTGGAAATTATAAAAGGAAATGTTTCCAAAACAAGATCAGTTGCTATATCTCTTGCAATCGGAGACATAATGGCCTTCATAGACACGGATGAGATAGCTCCACAGGAATGGCTGTCTATACTTACAAAGCCAATACTTTCAGGTGAAGCAGATTTTACTGGAGGACCTACAAAACATCAGCCCGCAAAGTCACAGGCTGAGCTTTACGTGGATATGCTGGAAGATAATCTATACGAGACCCTTGTAAAGAGGGATATAAGATACTTGCCCATGGGAAATTCTGCCTGGAGCAGGAAAGTCTTCGATCAAGTTGGAACATTTGATGCAAGTTTTGTTGCATCGGAAGATTATGATATAAACATCAGAGCGCTTAAGGCAGGTTTTACAGGAAAATTCCTGCCGAACGCATGGGTATACCATGATCATTCAGAAATAAATAATCCTGGAAAACTGTTCAAAAAGAGATACAGATATCTCAGGGCAACAGCCCTGCTATACATAGAGAAATCAGCACTTGTTGATCGCCTCTCAATTGGAAGGAGGAAAATGGTGAAACATCCATATGCCATAATTGAGGCTATGTTGAAGCCAGTGGCATTTATGGATGCCGTATTAAGGGGGTATCTCTGAAGGTTATCTTCAGTATCTATAGCTTAGAAGATTTTCTTTATCTATGTGGGTAGCTGTAGTCTCTTCCGTAAATCGCCTGAGATTCATATGCAGATTATCATTCATTTAATAACGTATTATTAATTTGAGATAGACGGTTAGAATTAGGGGACGGAAAATGCCCATAAGATACTGGAATTCCAACAAGGATTGCGGAAATCTTGGATCAAAGAATGTTGAAGAAAGTAATGGAATAAGTCACTGAGTTACATTTGAAAACAAGTCAATACATTCATTATGTTCCAAATTTAATGTTGCTTCGATAGCGAGATTACATTATTCATCCTAATTTTATGCGATTATTTCTTAAACGAGAGCCTCAGGTAAAGTAAAATATAAAACAAGGAGATCACAACATAGGAAACTATGGAAAATGCCCCTTGTTAGTGTGATCCTTACAACACATGATAGACCTCAGTATGTTCGTGAGGCCCTCAATAGCCTGGAGTCACAGACTGCTTCAGGAAATGACTTTGAGATATTGATCGTGACAGATTATGATCTTGGAGAACTGGAATTCAAGCGGAAGGAAATACAACTAAAAATTCTCAGGGTTTCAGAAACTCAGCTCTGGTATAAGCATCGGGCTGGAATAGAAAATTCATCCGGTTCCTACATATCCTTCATGGACGATGACGACCTCTTCTGCCCAAGGAAAATTGAGCGTCTGGTATCTTTGATAGGGGAGGTACCAGAAACTGATATGGTAGTCAACGGCAAACTATTCTTCTACAATATAACAGATAAGAACATTTCTGGTCATCAATGTAGTTTTCTGGATGCTTTTACATTCGAATCATCTGAATTAATGAACCGAAAACTGAACAGTTTTGTGCCTTGGTATAACCTAAGCAGCATGACCATTAGACGTGAAATAGCGATTCAGGGATTACAACTAACAGACTTGTTAATACGAGAGATAGATCCATTTTGGTATATCACATGTCTGGACAGGTCGCGCAAAATCATTTACGATCAATCGGAACTTACCTTTTATCGGAGGCATTCAGGTGGCGTGAGCAGATCCGATAACCGACAGAAGGTATGCAACTATGCCAAGGAGGCTATAGAAAGTTACGATTTTATGTTAAGGATTTTTAATCAGCGAGCAGCTCTGCAACTTGCATCAATGTTGCAGGAGGAGTGGATTGGAAAATCCATGGCCATCGGTTGTGCGCAAACCGAGGCCAATAAAATAGGTCTAATTTTAGGTCTTCTCCATTATGTTAGATTTCAATCCTTCCGGTATATATTGAAACCAGTCTTTTTGCTTTTTTTATCTTTTTTCTCCTACAACTTCTCATATTCGCTTTACAAGATATTCTACAAATAATGCCAATTTGTCAAGAATGTTGTTTATTAAATGGGGTTCCTAATTTCCGGATACAAAAATTACAGTATAACTTCTATTTCTGCCTGAATTTATGAAGGTTGAATCATGTCTCAGACCTGAAGCTCTTGCCCAGTTCATCTCCCAGGGTGAAGTAATGTCGGAATGAGTATATTAGTGGCTTCCATTCCTTAACATTCACATGCGTATCATCCAGGATTACTTTCTTGTTGGCGTAAACTGCAATTACATTTACTTCGACAATGGCAGCCAGTTGCCCATCCTGCTCACTCATTTTGTATATATTCCGGACGTTACATTCCATCTGTATTTCACACTCTTTAACACGTGGTGGCTTCACTACTTCAGAAGGAACAGGATGGAGTGATGCAGCGCTGAACTTGTCACTTTCGTACCTGAAAGTCCCCATCTTCTGAAATGGGACAGGGTTTTTTCCTGTTAGTGGAGCAAGTTTCTCAACATTCTTCCAGAGGGTCTGATCCGGAAAATTCAACATGCATTCACCTGTTGCTTTCAGGTTTTCAAGAGTCTTTCCAAGCACTGATAGCCCCAGAACCACTGTGTTTCCAAGTGCCCATGCGGAAGACATTGGAGCGAGATCAACATTGCCTCTGCCATCAGCCGTTGCAATCAATACCACTGGCGTTCCAAAATAGAGTATTTTTGGCCTAATCTGTACAGTATTTGAAATTTCTGGCTTCAAAAATTCCCCATGAGAAGCAAACATGCTGGGGTCTGTTTCATTTTCCATTTTATATCATCGTTCTTGAGCCCAAGTAGTTGCTGATACCAGCATGTTATCTTATGCATCCTCACTTTCATATACAGGCTGTTGTTCCTTCAATTTGATTGAATAAGGAACTGGTATTCAAAGCACTGTCCAGCAATACAAGGCTGGAAATCGTGGAATTTCTGTCATCTGGACCCGCTTCCGTTAGCCAGATCGCTACAGCTTTGAAAATAACTCAACCAAGCATTTCTGTAAACCTTTTAGAGCTGTATAGGGCGGAAATAGTTGACCTCATTGTTATAGGCCGAGATCATTTCTACAGGCTCTCACCGGAGTACCTCGAAGAAACTGTTACATGGCTCGACAGATTGCTGCATTCCAGTGAGCAAAGAAAGGCGACTGTTGATCAGGACACAACTATCTACGATTTACATTTTGCAAGAACTTGCTATGATCATCTTGCGGGTGTCAAGGGGGTTGAGATTCTTGATAAAATGCTTGAAAGGAGATTTTTGAAGTTTCAGCAGGATGGAAAACAGCTATTCCTAACGGACGAAGGCAGGGCAAAAATGATTATGCTGGGCATTGAGATTCCAATGCGAACAAACAGCCGGAGAAAATTTGCATATGGATGCAACGACTGGACAGTACGGAGGAATCATCTTGGTGGTGCCCTTGGTTCAGCTGTATTGAAATACCTTGAGAAGCAGGGGTACATTGCCAGGATCCCAGGTTCCAGGGAAGTTAGAATTTTCAAGGATCCGGTAGAACTGTTTGATTGAGTGTACCATACTTCCTGATATTTTCATTAGATACCTGTATACCGGTATCGGCAGATCTATTA
>DAQB01000070.1:0-17431 GCA_002502705.1 Thermoplasmatales archaeon UBA582
GAAATTTCTCTCATGATCTAGGACTAGTCCTGGCTTCTCTTACACAAAATTCGGTACACTATCTTGACAGAGTATACATTCTACTTAGACGCCAATTAATAATTTATTTTTTTGACGTTAAGGAGGGGTTATTTGTTTTTCTTGCCTGCATAAATTAGCAAGTGCTTCCTTTAACAGTGTTTGCTCTCTGAAATGGAAAAATTTACATGCCAATTGGTGCTTATCTCTTTGGGAAGGCAGTAGCTTTGGGGGGTGTGTATGGAGATCGAAGACATCAATCAAGACAATGTACCCATAGGTGAGACAAGAAAGATCAGACCGAAAAGGTATGGTTTATTATGGGAAGATAAACCTGAATTGGTTGCAAAACTCTGTAAAGAAAAGTTACCTATCCTTGTTGAAGATAAAACAAAAGAAGTAATACACCCAAAGGACCCAGTTGTTAACGTAATTATCGAGGGGGACAATTATCACTCTCTTTCAGTTTTGAATTATACACATAAAGGAATGATCGATGTAATTTACATAGACCCACCTTTCAATACTGGCGCCAAGAATTGGAAATACAATAATGATTATGTCGACAAAGAGGATGCATTCAGGCACAGCAAATGGTTGAGCATGATGGAAAAGAGGCTAAGACTGGCCAAACCTCTGTTAAAGGAAGATGGTGTGTTAATTTGCGCTATTGACGAAAATGAACTTTGGCATTTGGGCTCTCTTTTGGAAGAATTATTCTTTGAACGTGAAATTCATCTCATCACAATTGTCCACAATCCCAGAGGCATACAGGGAAAGAATTTCTCATACGTTAACGAGTTTGCTTTTTTTGTCATCCCTAGAGGAGAAAGAGTGATTGGCCCGCGAAAACTTGAGGATGAAGAAATCTATTGGAGTAACCTGAGAAATTGGGGGGGAGAGTCTGACAGAACTNNGCCAAGAACTGCTTCTACCCAATAATGGTGAAAGAGTCGGAAATTATAGGCTTCGGAGACGTACCCGATGAGAATTTCCATCCAAGAAGTCAGGTAGAAAATGGTAACGGTTATAAGCTCGTGTGGCCAATTGATGTGAACGGCAACGAAAAGAAGTGGAGATATGCTCGGCAGAGCGTGGAATCGATCTTGAACCTGCTTCGAGTAAAGAAAAGCAACAATGGGCGTATCGAGATTGAAATAGGAAAACCCTACGGCACAGTCAAGACTGTCTGGCAGAACCCAAAGTATGATGCTGCTGAATATGGAACTAAACTCGTTCATGAACTTGTCCCCAATAGCAATTTTGATTTTCCCAAATCCGTATACAACGTCTATGATTGCATAGCTCCAATAATCTCTGAGAGAAAAGAGGCAATAGTTCTGGACTTCTTTGCCGGATCTGGAACGACCGGACATGCCACGATTATGTTGAACAAGGAAGATAACGGATCAAGAAAATTCATTCTGTGTACAAACAACGAAAACGGGATAGCAGAAGAAATCTGCTACCCGAGAATCAAAGCAGTTATCGATGGAAACGAAAAATACAAAGAGATAACAGAATACGCAACGAATCTGAAGTACTTCAAGACTGATTTTGTTGATTCTGCTCCTACAGATCTAAACAAGAAGGTGCTTGTTGACAGATCGACAGAGATGCTCTGCCTTAAGGAATACTGCTTCAACCTGATACGAAATGATGCAAACTTTAGAGTTTTTTCCGGCGCGACCGGCAAATATCTGGGAATTATATATGACGATGCAGGAATAGAAGGGTTAAAATCTGAAGTGAGAAGAATTAACAGAAAATTCTCAGTATATATCTTTTCCCTCGATGAGGGAGTAAAGGAGGATGAGTTCGAAGAAATTGCAGAATTGGTTGATCTCAAGCCGATTCCTGCCTCGATTCTAAACGTGTATAGGAGGATTTACAGATGATCGTCCTAAGAAACTATCAGAAGAAAGCAATTCGCGAGTTGTCAGAAGGATTGAAACAACTATTGGAATACAAAGGACAGTTTGTTGTCTCATTCAAAGCCCCGACTGGCAGCGGAAAAACTCTAATGGTGTCAGAGTCTCTTAGTGCTATTGCAGGAGATATAGGAATCAAACATGATATCTCCTTTGTATGGATTTCGGTCAGGTCTCTTCACGAGCAAAGCAAGAAGAAATTGGAAGAGTATCTAATTAATAACAGACTAATCAAGTGCAGTTATTTCGAGGAACTCCAGGACCGGCAAATCAGCAAGAACGAGATTCTGTTCATAAACTGGGAAAGTATCAACAAAAAAGACATAAACATTCTAATTAGAGAGAATGAACAGGATAACAACTTGAACAGCGTGATAGCTGGAACAAGGAGTGAGGGCAGGAAAATCATTCTTATCATCGACGAAAGCCATCACACGGCAAACGCCGAAAGATCCAGAGAACTTGTCAATATCATATCTCCTGACATAGCTCTGGAAGTTTCTGCAACCCCAGTTCAGAAGTTATTCAATGTAACCGTGGAAGTCAAGTTGCCAGACGTTAAAGCTGAACAGATGATCAAGTCCGAGGTGGCAGTGAACCCGGGATTTATGAATTTGCAGGTAGGGAGCGAAAGCACTGACGAGGTAATCATAGATCAAGCCCTAAAATCCAGAGCAATGCTTTTACGTCTCTTGAAAACCGAAGGAAGCAGATTAAACCCCCTTGTACTGATCCAGCTCCCCGACAAAAGGAACGATCTTGACGATAAGAAGGAAGAGGTCATAAGACTGCTTGACCGGAAATTCGATATTAACGAAAACAATGGAAGACTTGCAATTTGGTTGTCGGAAGATAAGTCTCCCTCACTCGTCGATATTGAAAAACCAGACAATGAAGTTGAGGTCCTAATATTCAAGCAAGCCATCGCGTTGGGGTGGGACTGTCCACGAGCATCCATACTTGTCATCTTCAGAGAACTGCGGAGCTTTACTTTTACGATCCAAACGATAGGACGAATAATGAGGATGCCTGAATTCAAATACTATAAGCGCGATGAATTGAACCGAGCGTACGTCTACACAAATCTTCCAAACGTTATAATTGAGGGTGACGAACTAAGAGATTACATTACAGTAAATGAGTCAAGGAGAGACAATACAAGATATTCAAATATCTCACTTCGTTCAATCTCTGTTGAAAGATTGCGAGAAAGGACAAGGCTTTCCGGAGAATTTCCAAAAATTTTTCAGAGAATTTCGGCTGACTATATGTTGAAAGAGAAAATTAATCTGTCTCCGAAGAGAATTTCTGAATTTATTATAGCAGACGGTGTGATCAAGAATGTCGATCAAACCGGAGAGATAGATAGCAAAGGGACTGTTTCAGTAGCATCTATGTCCGAGGAAATAAACAGAAAGTTTGACCTGTTTATATGGAAGAGTTGTACGCCGTATGCTCCCGTAGACTCTAGTGACAGAATAAAGACGGCCATCTATACTTTTCTTAAAGACAACATGGGAGTTGAGAAATATTCTGAGCGGGCGCAAGCCATTACACTTGGGGTCGAGAATATAAGTCACTTCGAAAAAGTGATTGAGGAGAGCAAAGCCGTGTACGAAGAGGAAGTTGTCAATAAGCTGAACAAAAAGAGAGTTTTTGTCGAAAATTCGGACTGGGAAGTACCAGAATTCATTTCTTACAATGAAAAATACACTGTTTTTTCGTCTCGGAAATCCATTATGCAACCCTTTTACCGATATACTGATGCCAGCAAGACTGAAATAGAATTCATGAAACTCCTTGATCGAAGCGATAATACAGTTAAATGGTGGTTTAAGAACCGTGAAAACGAACCCAAGTATTTCTCAGTTGGATACGAGAATGATGAGGGCGGAAACTCCACCTTCTATGTGGACTTTATTGTGAAGTTTAATGACAACAGTATAGGTCTCTTTGATACCAAGTTTGGTGGAACTGCTACTATCGAATTCGCAAAAGCAAAGGCGGAAGCACTTCAGAAATATATCAAAATGGAAAACCAAAGAGGAAAAAATCTCAGCGGGGGCATTGTTGTCCCTACTGACGCATCATATCTATCTTGGAGAATAAATCAAAATGATATTTACACAGATGATATTCAGAACATAGACAAGTGGAAACCTTTCAAACTTTAGACCTAACTTTCAGTCGCATCTACGAAATTTTGACAGCCTATCATATGAAACCGGCAATCAATCTAAACACTATTTCAAACTCATTGTCTGCTCCACCACCTCCAGTAGTTTTCCCCCCGTACTTTATTGTAAGTATATTTCGGAGAGTATCCCAATTGTATCCCCATTTTTGATTGCCATAGGTTCCTTGATGTGCGGAAAAGAATGTTTTCCAATCCTCCAATATTTGACCTCTTAGGGCAAAAGGGGACTCAAAGGGTGCGTCATTTACAGTTTTTAGGTGCCAGGGATAAGCGTCAAAGAATTCCTGAACCGCTCCAATAGCCTGTAGCATGTGACCGGTTGTGTTATCTGTATTAATCGGCCCTAACTCCATCGCTCTATTTGCTAACTTTGCAAGAGATCCGTTACTTCTGACTTCTCTATGACATTTACCCTGAAACCATTGCCTGCTTTTCAAAACCACATACCCTCATCTTCCTTTTTATTGCATGACACAAATGACTTTGTTTAATATAAAGTTCATTCAGTGATTTCTTCTTTGTCTGTATTTGATGAGAGAAAACAATTTAATTGTACACGGTTCACAGTCTTACCTCAGAATCTCCATGAAGGAGTAAAGACAGGGCTGTTCAGCTTGACATCGTTGCGATATATCTCCCTAAAAGAGCTTCATTTCTGTATGTGTCCTGGTTCTGTACCCCGAATATAGCGAAATCTATGATCTCTTCAGCGAGCAGATGGAGTCTAAGCACCTGTAAAGGTCGTCCTTCCCGAGCCTTGGAGGATCCCACGGATTGTATGTCCCAGTACGGGCGTGTCAGGGAGATGTTAGAATCGGGGCTGATGATTCCTCTGGCGATTATGAGGAAGGGCCCCTCCCGATATTTTTGGCGATCTCTACATCCCCCGTCATCGACGGCAAATCGCACAATGTACTGGATCAGTTCAAGAATCACATGCGAAATTCAAGTTTAAACCCCGCGGGATAATTTCTCTTTTAGGTCGTTAATCTTGAACGCTTGGGGAAACTCGATTTTAGCGATGCTTTCAGAATCTGAAGTTAAGGTGGGTATCACAAAACACTCTGAATCTAAAGCAATCTTATCTCTGATCTTTTTCCAAATAGTACCTCGTGGCGGTGCTTGTAAATATTGAATAATGTTACGAAATTCACTGTCTCTAGTTAATATTGCGTCTGCTTGCAAATAAAGGGCGCATGAATACAGATAAAGATCAATTGAGCCCATAGCAACATTTCTTTGTACGGCCTCCACTATGTTAAGTATTGGGACCATAGCATCGGGACGCACAGAATAATCATCACAACATTCCATTATGATCATATGCTCCCTCATAGTCTCTTTCAAGCGATCCATTCGATTTGCTACGATAGATATATATTCCTCTTTAATGGTGGAGCTTAGAATCACATGATTAGCAATTCGGTCTGGAACCCGAGTTCTTATTGCTTGGGTGAACATCAAGCTCTTTGTGAGAAGACTCCTTAGCTCTATCTCATTGAATTTTGAGTAAGAAACAGTAATTTTGCCCTGCTTATTCCCATCGCATAGTGCATGAACAACATCTCTTCCATGCTTTACATTATCTCTTGCTCCTTCGGCAATGCCAATAGAATATACTCTCAGTTATTCGCTCATATCAAATTTTTTACTCTCCTTAGTAAATGGATCAATACCCATCGCTTCACAATAATCCAAATAAAGGATCATGTCCGATAAGTAGTTTGTATCAATGAAAATGTTAGATATTTTCTTCTTAGTCACTTAACCACCTACAATTATTTGCTTACTGTGATAAGATTGTTGTACTTGTTAAATATCTTTTCAACAAATTCAATTGTGATAGGCGGGACTCTCGCTTGATCAATTGCTTCTGAAACAACGAAAAAAAGAGCCTAACCAACGCTCTGGGGAACATCTTGGTCGGTACCATCGATTTCAGAAAATCCAGAAGTTTTTCATCGAAAGGGAACAAATCACTAGGGGGAACAGTGTTCTTGGGCCTTACCGTCCTTAGCCACCATTTTACCAATCGTAGCGCATAATCGGCAGAAAGGGGAAACAATGTAATAGCGTAATTTCCCTTGTTTGTTATTCTATCCCATAGAGCCGGATTCAAGTCTACGATTTGTTCTTGACTTTCGGAACTTAATCCAATTACAATCCAAAAATCTACCCCTTTTGACGTATCAATGAGGATCTGTACACCACATTCAGGGTGCTGCAGGACCAAAAAAGAGGATGCTTCTGACAAGGAAGCTCAGGGTCGCATTCCTCCATGAGAAGGTCTTCATGGAGATGAGGGACATGAAGTACGGAAGGGATATTGATACTGCATTCAGGGTGCTGTCTTGCAGACTTTCTCATTCATGGGGACGGCAGGACATTCGGGAGGCGATTCAAGGGCACAACTAAATTTCCAAGGTTCGGCATAGAGAACTTCATCCTTGTGAGGGACTGGACCATTGAGAGCATGGATTTCAGGGAACTGTTCCAGATATACAACAAGCCAAGGGTTTTGATGTACCTTGATCCACCGTACCTTTCATCGGGCAGGAAATACAGGCATAGTTTCACGATTGACAACCTTAAGGAACTGAAAATGTGCATGGATGATCACAGCGGTTCGTATCTTCTGAATTTATCATCATTCGATGAGGGGATGGAGGAGATCTTCGGGAGGCCTGACAGGATTATTGACTACGCAAATCCTGTTAATAACAACGGGAAAGAGAAGTGGGGTTGCGGGTACTGGTGGGCTTCTAGCTTCGAATCTGGAAATTCCTCTTGACTACCTTAGTGAGGATTCATCTTCCATTAAAGCGAGCAGACGAGATAACGCTAAAGATATCCTTATCATTATAAATACTTTCCAATACGCCTTTAAACATAAATGCCGTGGCAAGACCGGTCTTCTCCTGAATCATTAACAGTTCCATTACTTTTGCAATAAATTCCACGGAATAATCGCCAAATGAATCCAGTGGCATATATTGTGATACATGAGCAAGGTCCGAATACCTCAGTTCGCAGCGAAGTTGCTCTTCCTTAGTCCTGAAAGGTGAAACATTTTCCCACATTTGAAGAAGGTACCAAACAAAGCTCTTGGTTAGGTCCGCATTATGCTCTTTCTTAATCATAAGGTCCATGGCCCAATGGAGGTGACTTGGGGTCCTTTCCCTCTTACCTGGCTCTCTATACTTTACCTTTATGTCCAGATCAGGTCTGCTTCCGTACTGGCCCTGATATACGTTAATTAGTATACCATCTCGAAGTGGAAATGTCTTGATCAGAACTGAACCCATACGTTGGTTTCAGGTAGGGATTAATAATAATTTTATGTTAAAAACTATTAATATGTCAATATGAATATGGATAAGTCATTATATGGCAAAAGTACCATTGAACATTACGGTTGACGAAGAAGTTCTGGAGGAATTTAAAAGGATCTGCAACAATAATGATATAAAAATCTCAACGAAAGTAAACTCCCTAATGCGGGAATGGGTCAAAAAAAACGGGGGAGACCTAATTTGAAACATCAGATTTATATGGGGGACAGTCTGGAAATACTCAAGCAATTGCCGGAAAACTCTGTGGACATGGTTTTCGCCGATCCCCCATACGGTTTGGCGAAGAAGAGGGGATTGGGATGGAAATATAGCAAGCATATTACCTTACATGAGGCTTGGGATATTTTTACAAGAGACGAATTTTTCAAATTCAATCTAGAATGGATCAGCGAGAGCATGAGAGTTCTTAGACAAGGGGGAAGTATTTGGGTTTGTGGTTCCTTCCATAATATATATCAAATAGGGTTCATCCTCCAGCATCTTGATGCAAAGATAAATAATAGTATTGTGTGGTTTAAGCCCAATGCTCAGCCGAATATAACCAGAAGGATGTTTACGGAGAGCACAGAGCACCTGATATGGGCGGTTAAAAATCATTCCAAAACGAAATGGACATTTAATTATGACGCAATGCGTGCATTGAACGATGGGAAACAGATGAGAAACATGTGGGAAATTCCGCTCACCCCAAAGAGCGAGAAGTGGGCCGGGGAACACCCAACACAGAAGCCTTTTGAACTTCTGAAAAGGATAATTCTTGCTTCTACAAATGAAGGTGACACTGTGCTGGATCCTTTTCTCGGTTCTGGCACAACATCAGTAGTGGCTGAATACTATGGGAGGAATTCCATAGGGATAGAAAAAAACTCAGAATATTTACCAATTATTAGGAAGAGGATGAGCGTCAATCAAGCAAAAATTGATCGAGGCGAGTCAGAAGTTGTTTACATGTATCCGGAATAATTCGGCCGAAGGAGTTCCTTGGTTCTGTTTCAAATATGCACAGATAAGCAGTTTCACTCCAACGCACTCAAAGCATCTGGTTTTAATTCCGCTTGGAGCCTGGCAGGCATAAGCTGATTCTTAAAGACCCAGGTGTTATGGAATCCCCGTCTTTTGTTGCGATTTGCTCCTCGAAAGATTATTACTTCTATGCCATTTTTCTGACATATTTCGCATCCACACTTTTCCCAGGGCCTGCTTTCAAGGGTTCGTCTATATCTGTGCTCGAGATTCTCTTCGCCTTTCGAACTCCTTGTTAGGAGTTTGTCATATTCCATTACATTTGCCAAGGCTTCATCAACATCAATTTCTCCTCTAGAATAGCTGATAAGTGATTCATACGCCCGCTTTTCCAAGGTTTCCAGTGAAGATTGTGAAATGCCAAGTTCGGAAGTAGCCTTCAATAAATTTCTATTAGATGAGAAAGGTATTCTAATTGCCGAGTACCATTTACCGTCTGAGGAAAGATAATTCTGTCCGGACCTTAACCAAGCTTTCCTGAAGAAAGATGCGCTGTCGAAGCTCGTGACCCCTAACTTTTCAAACTCGTTAATATAACTTGGTCTTAGGACACCGAACAAGTGAAGATCCCTGTCCTCAAGCAACGGTTGTACTGATCTTAGTATTTTGAGTAACTCACCGTTATTATATTGGACCAGCGACCCCAGCGCCACATAGTCATATCCCTGGGATATGAGCTTTTCAACACTGTCAGCATAAGTTTCAGGACTGTAACCCTGGGCTGCCCCTATAGGCCTGAATTTTAATTTTTTTTCCTTTACTATGCTTATGAATTCTTCAGAATTCCGTAACGTAATCTGCCTCCTTCTTTCCCTTTCACTTTCTGGCAGTTCCTTGTAGGTTCTTTTTCCATTTTCCTTTACCTGTAAGAATTTTATGGCCATATGGTCCGGACTAACTCCAAAATCAAACTTCAGACTAGAGTAAAGAGAAGCGGTCTTCTCTGGCGAATACTCAGGAGGTGGCTCGTACTCTGTGACGTAGCTGAAGGCGCCACAATCGCCCATTATTTTTATTCTGGAATATTTTGGTATTTTTAGATACTCTTTTACAGATGATATTCCCCTGATCGTTCGCATTCCATTACCGTTTGTCCCCAATTTGAGTTTAGACTCAAAGTTGCTTAAGCTGAACAGGATCCCATCGTAAACTGGCTTTTTAGAGTATATCTGGTGAGCATAGACATCATTTTTGTACGAATTATTTACATGACCGGGTGAAAATTCGTCATTGACGAATTCAAAATTGGGATCAACCCTGTCTTCCCAGTCTGGAAGGAAAAATTTCATAGTCATTTAAATGTCATTCCCAGAATACACTATTTGTATATGAGCTCTAGCTTGAACATTAATAGTTTATGGGAGCAAAGCAGTTGTTCAAGGTCATTCTGTTATCCTTGGTGGCCTCTTATCACTTGACTTTGGGCAGAATGTTTTAAAGTCGCAGATTGTGCAGGTCTCATCCCTTGGCAACATTTTCCAAGTTTCAAGAATTTTCTTACCTCTCATTTCATCAATAACAGAATTTTCTATCTCAGAAACCGCCCCATCCATGCTCCTTAGGCTCTGGTCTATGTTTTGCTTATTGACTTGTATTATTCTAATAGATCTGTTAATCATCGACTCAGGAGATAATTGAAGTGAATGAGTTGCTCCATTCCAAGCTTTAAGTGATGCCAAGTCTTGACTGTTGAGTTTGAGATCATCAGTTGAATTACCCTGTTGAGACAAGACAAGCCTTTGTAATTTTTTAAGGTCGCTCTCTGATGGTACCAATTCATTAAGGTAGAAAATTATGGCTACTCGAACTCTGTTAGATTCTAATTGCTTTTCTCTTAGCCAAGCATACGTCATGACCTGGTCGTAGTGGTGATTCCACTCCGCATCTGAGGGTTTTGGTCTGGCCATACCTTTGTAGTCTATTATGATGTCAAACTCATTTTGCGCAGCTTCTTGCAGTAATTCCTCACCGAATTTTTCCTCTCTTATTTTTTTTAAAATTAAATTATCAGGTCCAGCACTAGCAACCTTAACTGAGGCCAGAACATCAACAATGCCGGTTATTCCATAATGCCTAGAGCGACTTATGCTCTCAGAATAGTTCGGCATAGGTCGGGTCCCCTTCAGTTTAACTTCAGCCTCTGAAATCAGGGGGAAAAGATGTGGTGCCCAAACCTCTAAAGTTCTTTCCACTCTTTTACTTGCTATCAATTTATGTGGGTGATTTTCGTCGGGACAGCCACCCAATTTTTCATTGGGTTCGTCATATGGACAAAATATGTTCGGAGGTGGTCTTACACCTCCTGCTGCAAGGCGTTTATATACTGTCATTTCTATATCACGTATTCTAGATGCCCAATCTAAAGGTAATACACGATAATTTGGATTTTTCTTCCACCTCAGATAAGCTTCCTCAAGAGATCCATGTATAAATTGCCCAAACCACAATTGTACTGGTCTGGCTGGAGGAAGTTCTCCCTTGTTCTGCAAACGATACTGGAGACCGCAGGAATGATATGAGAGAATATCTCCAGTTATGCTATATTCCGGGATTATATACGGTCTTTTTTTTATTTTCATTTCCATTCTTTCACCTCAGATGAGTTTAACATTTTTTGATAGCTGTCCCCATTCGTTATTAGAATCTCTTGTCCAGCCGGTTGCTACGTTTTTAACTTTACCATTAATGCTAGCACTTAGTCCAACTAGAACAAGGCAATCTTGTGGCCTACTATAAGCGACAAAATAATCACGATAAAGATCATTGAAATCTCTGTCAATAGGTTTGACTGATGACTTTCCAAGTGGGGAATAATTCAATATAAAATCCTCAAGGGCACTTGTGCTTCCAACCTTTTCAGGAAAACGCTTGAAGGCTTGTTTCCAATGGTTTATGGCAAAGTCAGAACCGACATCCACAATCACCATAGGAAACTCAAGCCCCTTGGATTGATGTATGGATAACACGTTAATTCTATCAGATGGGACAGTCTCAAGAAGGTCTTCATTTATCTCAACAGAATTCGTGGCTATTGGTACCATGATATCCCATATTATGTCTTTTATGGATAGTTCTCTTAATTTATCTTTTCCCTGACCGAGATTTATTATGCCGGACAAAGGCTCTATCATTGCACTTTGCTCCACCGCACGAGTTATTAGCTCAAGATAGGCAAGCCCAATGAGGTCATTGTGGAGATCAGGCATCCAACCTACTAAATCGTATATTAACTTATTTAGATGAACTACGGCTTTTTTTGATTTTCCGTTATTCAAAATAAAGTCCCTTGATTCTTGCACATAATCCTGCAAAGTTCTACTATTTGCTAACTTGTGCTTATTATCATTCAAAAATTTATTAGCCGCAATCTCCCATTCATTAAAAGTATACTGTACTTCACGCGGGAGGTTGACAATGGATTCTTGGATAGATTTATCGCCATCGATAATCATCAATATTAACCCAAGCAATTCTTTAATTGCTGGTTCTGTGGAAATATCTCTTCCTCTAGGGTTGAATAGTTTTAAAGGTCTGGCGATATCGTTCAATTGATTGCTGAGGAGGAGTGGTAATCGTTCTTTCCCGCTGCTTGCATATTCCCGAGGAGAATGCATCAAAACTGCTAAATCTGCGGCCGAGCCAGCATTAGCATTTAACGAGATTTTATCACCATTATTTAATGTAAAACCCCCTTCATTGACAATTTTCTCTATAAATCCCGAAACTGCGCTGACTAGATCGCTTATATTATCCCTAAAAATACCAAGTACTGGCAAACCACTTTTATTTTTTCCATTTGGGGGTGAAATTTTGGGTTTTCCTGGGACTCTGGAAGCTTGGTACTTAGAGTCCAAGCCTACAAAGGCATTGACAAAATCTATTATTTCCAAAGTTGATCTATAGTTTGTGTAAAGATTAATGGATTTTGCATCAACATTAGCGCAGGATTTGAATCTTGAAACGAAATTTCTAAAAAGTTCTACTGTTGCGCCCCTAAACCTGTATAATGATTGGTCGTCATCGCCAACAACTACTATGCTTCCTCCATTTTCTACGGCACTCTTCCCCATCCTGAAATATATACTTTCCTGCAAAAGATTTGTATCTTGATATTCATCTATCATTATGAATTTTAAATTAGATAAAAAATCCCTAAGGTAACCATTCCTTAGTTTTTCATCAAAGATCGTTTCAAGCTTCCCATAGTCCAGCAAATTTCGACGGTCAAGTTCTGAGAAATAAGCATTTAACGCTTCTGTTAGTCTTAAAATTCCCTTATTTTGGCTGGCATCCTGTTCAAGTTTTTTTAAATCCACCATGTTTGTGTACACTTGGTCTTTGATCGTCAACAAAAGCTCAGCCTTTTGGCGAGCATTTAGAGAGCCGGCCCCCTCTCCACTTAATGATTTGAGAAGATCCTCCAAGGAGGTGCTGTTGTGCCTTCCATTGTCAAATAACCCGAATCTTAGCATGATCGAAGTTGATACAAATTTTTCTATAACAACTGGTTCAATCTCTCCGGGAGACTTGTACTCTGCCATTATATCCTGCGCAAGGCTGTCGATTGTACCAACATATATTTTATTAAGGTCAATGGTAGACAGGAATTTTATTGTATTTTCATCTTGAATTTGATTCAATAAGCTCTGTCTCAAATCATCGCCCCAACCCAAAACTCTGGACCGCAGTTCTTGGGCTGCCCTTCTGGTAAAAGTAGTTAGGACTATTTGTTCTGGTTTTTCACCATCCACAAAAATTAGCTTAAGGACTCTCAGGGCCATAACTGTTGTTTTTCCACTTCCTGGACCGGCAATTATGTACAGTGATGTATTTTTATCCGATAATATTGCATCCCTCTGGCTTGTGTCTGACTTTAAGTCTTTGTCAAGCGTGTCCTCTGCAGTGGTTAAAAACAAATCAATAGGTATCAAGCACGATCACCAGAATTCGTAATTAGCCAAGTTTTAAACGTACTAACCCGTTTTATTATATCTCCCGTCAGAACTTTTATTGGAATATTATGCTTTTCTAAATTCTGTATATCAAGGGCTTGTATGTAAATCCGACCAAGATTGATAACTACTTCATTGTAAGAATTTTGATTTAAAAATTCATCTAGTTGCTTTGTGACTGAGTTCCTCATTTCTTTTGCCCTTTTCACGGTCATTTTCTGGTCGTAGGGAGATATCTTTGTTTTGTGGTCTATAAGCCCGTATTTCGCAGATAAAATCAACACATCGATGGAGTTTAGATTCGTCTTCCTTAGCATTTTATAGTACGGACCATCGTACACCTCTATTGCTTCTGCTTCTGGAACTGAGCGCTTCGATTTTGAGCATGGAACAATCAATAATTTTTTTCCAAATGCAACCATAAAAAGACCTTAAGTACTGCCGAATCTCTTACAATCATTTCTTTGCAACAGATATGCCCGTTCAAACTGTCGGATTCTCAAAATTATTCTATCTCCAGTATATCCTCAATCTCTTTCAGCTTCCGTGCCATTATCGCTATCTTTAGTTTCACTAGTGCTCTTTTCCTTGACATATACAGGACCATGATCCCATCCATACCTAGTAGTTTCTTTGGTAGTAACAGTCCTTCCTGGCCTCTTAGTCACAGTATACGCCCTTCTCGTCTTTCTCGGTCTGTTTCTTCTAGACATTTATTTACTCACCTCATTTATATTATTCCTCTCCCAGCTTATCCTTGCCTTTATTGCAGCAATCGCTGAAATAAAGGTCAGTCCCAGTATTACTAAACTTGAAATGAAACCAGGCTGACCTAGACTCTGTCTTAACGCAGTCATTATGCCAAATAGTACTATCACTGCGCCAAGGAATAGAATATTTATCGTAATGGGCAATGGATTCAACAGGGCGCATCACCTTTTTTATTCCACTTTATTGTCTGATGATAGTTGCCCATAATTTTTTCTTTCATTTATTTCCCCTATTCCGAATACATTCATTATAGAATTTCTCAAATTCGCTTCTGCGTTTTAAAATAATTTTTCTTTTTTCTTCAATAATTTTGTCTATACGCTCTTCGAATGGCATACCTTTATATTTGTCGAAATTTGCCCTCGTCCTCATATTGTTGCAAATTTTGCAGGCCACTCTAAGGTTCCTTTTGTCATTCCTGTATTTTTGATCTTCTCCCGTTAGCTGCGTATAAGGAATAACATGTTCTCTTGTAAGTTGCATCCATTCTTCAAAGGAACCTCCACAATACTTGTGACAATAAATGCACGTATAGTTGTATTCCTCGAACAGCCTCCTGCTGTATCCCATTAGAGATGTGTCTTTTTCCCCTCTGCAATTAGATTGTTCTTCCTCTTTGTCCATTACATTTCGCCTCTTTCCATAAAGGATATTAAATCGCTAACTTCATTGTCTTTGCTAATTTCCCTTACATCACAGAATGCGGAGTCATTTCTCTTCTTGAATTGGATGAATTTTGCATCAGTATCTTGTTCCGGATATATATCAGATAGAAAGAGTGGTGAATGTGTTGTCATTATTATTTGAATTCGATTTTCCTTTACTGTAGTCAACATGATCTGCTTTAACTCCCTAATTGCTGAAGGGTGCAAATGTATTTCCGGCTCTTCTATAATTATTGATGAGCCTGGTGGAGCATACTCAAAGGTTATCAAAAGTATTAGCAGTTCTCTGAGCCCCTTCGAAATTAAATGGGAAGGTATCACACGATTAAAGCCAGTGATTCCCATATTAACCATGACTCTTCCGTTTTCCAAAGACGTTTTAAGAGACTTAATCTCCCTTGCGATTCTCACGGCTTTTTCCATAATAGAATTATATTTTTCAATTTGATTTAATTTCATTTCCAAGAGGGCATTGACAACATTATATTCTCCCGGTTTTTGGCCTGTGTTTCCCGGAGTGTTTTGTGGTATTTCTCTAACTTCGTTTAGGACGAATAGATTAAGTAGCGAGCTCAGAGAATTCGGGTTCAGGTAATGCGGAGAGACGGTAACAGGAAAAGCATTGCTGATAAATCCGCCACTGCTTAGATTTTTACCCAAGTTAAGCTTTAAAATCCCCTGCAATGGTCTGCCATTGAATATTAATTCAGATTCTAGTTCCAAATAAGATGAATTTTGTCCGATTAAATCTTTTTTTAAAACGTCAGAAACTTGATAAAGTTTTTCTAATTCTATACCTGAAATATCAAATCTGGAATAGAAATCAGAGTTACCAGATGGGCTCGAATCTGTAATCGGATTAGAATTTGCATAAGTAGGATAAATTGGGCTGAGTGAATTTAAAATACCTTTTAAAAAATTTGACTTACCAGACCCGTTTTCTCCAATCAAAACATTAAAATTTGATAGTTTAACATCGATGTTTTCTAAGTTCCTGAAATTTTGTATCTTGACCGTTTTAAATATCATTTATCTTTCAGCCCTTCAATATCTCCTCAATCTCTTTCAACTTCCTAGCAACCTGTTTTCCTTTCTCCGTAAGGGAAATTACTGACTTCCTGGGATAAGAAGAACTATCTATCTCTGATTTTACAATTTTCAGCTTTTTCAACGCTTCTATGGTTCTGTATAAAGTAGTTGACGAGATAGAGTACTCATCTATGAACCTCTGGAAATTAATGGACCCTCTTTCATCAAGTATGAATATTATTTTCAAGAACTGCGAATGCCGCTCGAATTGAAAGATCGGAGAATCTTCATCGATTGTCAATTATAGAAGTAAATAGCATGAAGTTTAGGATTTTACGCATTACTTCTATAAGTGAAAAGTATTAATACACTGTATGCGTTTCCTTTTTAGGAGTGAAATGCATTGAAACATCTGAACATAACATGCGGAGATGATGTCTTTCAGTGGCTATCTGAACATCCGGAGATAAACAAATCCGGCCTTTTTCAAAAAGTTGTATCTTTTATGATGGAAAAGCAGGAGACTGTTTTGAAGAATACAGATCTTGCTGAGATCGTAAAACAGGAGGCCTCCCAATGAGCACGGAAAAAATGAATGGTTTGCGAGACCATCCAACAATATTGGGCAGGCTAAAAAGACTTTTCACAAGGGAATATGAGAGCAAGATCAGGACCAGGGAGATGATCCTGGACATACAGGACACCCTGAAGTATCTCCTTCAGATCAGGAGGGAGAACCAGGACAACATATACCTTGAAACCCTTATCAGTGATTCAGCACGCATACAGAGCCGGTTAATGGAGAAATACACCAGGAAGTACGGGGAGTTTCCCTTCACGGTTGTGGAGGTGGAGGAGTGAATTCAGAGCTTTTCCACAATTATAGTTCCATCCTCTTTTACAGTAATCCTGACCTGATCGCCACTGGCAAGCGGAAAATCGCTGAGGAGACGCTTGGACACGTAGATGATCCCCTCCCCTCTAGTTCCGATGTGAAAACTCCCGGTTCCCCTTTTTTCCATTCATGTGAAATATACAGAATGTTAATAATAAATGGCAATTTCATACGAAATCATAAGATTACTATACGTTTGAATTCATACAGTTTCATACGAAAGGTGATGAAATGGAGGANNGGAAATCTCCTGGTCTCATTATAAGGGTGCCTAAGAGCGTTACTGAGGAGATTGGGTGGGCAGACAAGCAGAAAATTGTGATCTATGTTCAGGGAAACGAACTGCTGCTCAGGGCTGACGGGGTGATCAGATGAGTGCAATATGGAGTGACCATAACCACACTGTAGCCCATTCCTCATCCTGGTATGAGCCTGATGATCCCCTGGATGACATACCGGATTTCACAAGGTCAGATTTCAACCTTCCTGAACACATTGAACTGAAATGTCCCATGTGCGGTGAGGTGCTGAAGCATTGCGGCATATGCGATAATCCCTTTGACCCCGACGAGAGGTATCTGGTCGTATGCGGCAATT
>DAQB01000070.1:17465-17624 GCA_002502705.1 Thermoplasmatales archaeon UBA582
TAGGGGAATAGGGCCGGTATGCCTTTCCCATTTGAAGAGGGGGGAGAAGAAGCAGGAGCGGCTCCCGGATGAGATCATACTCACTGCTGACAAGGGCGGTGAGATCGAAGATCTCATCGGGAAAACATCGGGAAAGTCATTCGAGTGCATTGGCGGATC
>DAQB01000009.1 GCA_002502705.1 Thermoplasmatales archaeon UBA582
GAGATGCCACCACCTGAGAACACGCCCAGAGTCGAGGCAATGTAAAGCGCGCTTAGGCCAATGAAAGCCCATGAGAGCGTAAATACGGATATTGCAGCTCCGATCGCACGCGTTCCTTTCCTGGCGCCAAGCCCGGCCAGTGCACCCACAATTACCAGGCAGAGTAATAGAACTGCATTGTTGAATGGATCCCCCAGCAGGAAGTATATTAACCCAAATATAAGGTAAACTGAAGGCCCAAAAAATGCTGATAACCAGTTCTCAGCTGGAGTGTAATATGCAGATAGAACAAAGAATTCCAATATAGCGAGTGCACTGAATGCAAGAAGTATGCCACTTAATTTTCCCATCTAAAACTTAAATGTATCTAAAAAGATAAATTTATCTTATCACATCTGGTCGATAATTCATTATTATTAATAACAAAAAAACAGAAATAAATGGATTAATTTTGAAAAATTAAAAAATAACTTTCTATCGGATGCTTCACGGGGCAGATTTTATGTGCGCAGCTACCGCAGTCAATCCACCATAGGCTGAAGCGACCATTGCTAGGAATACAACAATGAAGAATATTATCAGTATGATATTCGCCACCATCGGGCTCTTTGTCTTGGAAGGCAGTATGTCGTATATCAAGCTTACAGGATAAACAAGAAAACCGAAAACACCGTATCCAATGAACAGTATAAACGTCTCCAGTGCATCAGCAGAAGATGGAAGGCTGTTGATGTATCCATTATATCCATATACGATTGCAAGCAATCCTATTGCAAGGGCAAATATTCCCGGAAACTGCAGTTTGTAGTCCCTGAGCACGGATATTGCATATAGGAGTGTTACCATTCCAAGTAGTAGAAAAGGATCGCCGTAGAATATATTGAAGCTTCCCGGAAGAGGCCAAACAAATTCCTGGAACAGGCCGATAATCATTATAACGCTTCCCAGTATGAGTAACGGGAAACCAGCCGGTGCCATTGCAACCCTCAAGTTCTTAGTGCCATTCTTTCTGTATTCCAGGTACACATATGCTATTGTATACAGCGTCAGGACGCTAACAAGTGTCACCAGGAAATATTCCAATGCCAAGTCATCTATGAATCCAGCCATATTAACTCAGCCAAACATTATTGCGCCGGTAATAATGACTTAGCCTTACCTAAAAGGCACTTATCACCAGGCAAAATTATTTGGGTTCTTCTGTGACGCTTTAACAGGCTTTGTATCCCGATGGTCTCTTATGATCCAATTCATCAGACCTACTTCCATTTTTTGAACACTTATATGTTAAGGTCGCATAGATCTAATATCGATGTGCACGCAATGTAATATGGATCTTAAACGGCAGGAAAGTTATACTAATAGATAAATACGCAATATTCATAAAGACCGTGAATGGTTGATATTTTCGAGAATGACATCAAGCAGAGGACAATAAATGATTCTATCCACTCCCATATACGGATAACAGCGCTCGAAAACGAGATACTGAAAACACCGGCTATGAACAGGCTGCACAATATAAGAAGCCTCGCTCTTGCTAACCTTGTTTTTCCAGGAGCTACGGGAACTAGATTTGCTCACAGCGTCGGGACTATGCATCTGGCATCGAAAATTACCATACAGATCCTCTCATCAATCAACCGCAGGGGCCTGTACGGGAAATTATTCCCAGGATTGAACAACGGATCTGATCAGTTGAGGATCCTTCAGGCAACAAGACTTGCTGCGCTGCTTCATGATGTCGGACATGGTCCGTTCTCGCATACGACTGAGAACTTCATGCTCGCCCTCATCCGGAAGGATAACATTGAATACGGCGAATATAAGAAATTATTCCATCAGGAACGATCTGAAACAAGAAACTACGTCCACGAATATTATTCGATCAGGATTATTGAAAAACTGTTTGAAATTGAAGGGATCAGGAATAATGATCTTTCAATCTCACCGGACGATGTCACCTGCCTGCTTGCCCGGTCTGATTCCAAAAGCGAAATCTTCTCAACACAGGAAACAGTCGATCTCTTCAGGAAGATAATTTCATCTGAGATAGATGCAGACAGGATGGATTATATTATGAGGGATTCTACGTATACAGGCGCTCGTTTCGGAAATGTTGATTATGAGAGGCTTATCTCATGCATGGAGGTCTTTGAGACCAGCAATAGATCTTATGAAATAGCGTTTAACGAAAAGGCCCTAGGTACAATAGAAGCTTTCATTGATTCCAGGTACAAGAACTACAAATGGGTCGTGAGACACCATCTCATGGTATCATTTGACCAATTAATCAGATACGGCATCTATGATCTCATAAATACCAGTGATCTCGATCTTTCAGAATTCCACTGGTCTGAATACATGAAAGGAAAGATGACCGATAGCACAATCAATTCAATGATTCTAGAAAATGCGGTAGAAGAAAATACAATATGCCGGAGCCTTATAGACAGGCGATATGCGCCTACGTCGCTGTTCAAGGGAAGAAACGAGAAATATGTCAAATTCGAAAAAGAAATAAATGATGCTTCCGGTATATCAGGCGGGGAGAAATCTGCAATAAGTGCAATATCCTCTTACATCCAAAAGATAAATGCCGCCCTTGTCGATCCTGAAATAGACGACGGCATACCAAGAATAATAGTCAGGGGAAAGCCTGCAATCATTCTCGCAAGCACGTCCGGCCCAACACCATTTTCAGAGGAAAGCAGGGCCAACGGAATATACATTTTTGATGATAGCAGGTTGAGAAAAATGGAGGAAATTTCTTCGTATTTCAAATCACTGAACAACGAGTGGACAAACTTCCGCCCTTACTACATTTCCTTCCTGGTGCCAGGAGAGACGAAAGATCGGTACCTCAAGGATGGTTTCTTTGATGAAGTCTGGCTTTCACTGATTCATGAGATAACCAAACAGGAATCATAGGAAAAAGCGACTGATTTAAGTATTATGGTCAAATCTTAACCGATGAAATTCTTTATGGATTTTAAGGCAGACAGCGATTATATTTACAAATGCAAAGAGATCACAGGTCTGGACATAGCTGAGTCTATAGATGAGGCAGAGGTTGTGCTGATCAAGGGGTCATTGAACCATGGAAAGAATACGAGGATTATCCAGTGCCTTTTTGCCGGCACGGATTTTCTCGATCTTTCTAAAGTCCCTCCAGGAATAACAGTCCTTAATAACGCCGGGGGTTACAACGAGCCTGTCGCTGAAACAGTGTTCGCACTTATTCTTTCCCTTGTGAAAAATATATGCTTACATAATTCGGATATGCATAATTCAGTTTTCAAAAAGGAGAAGGTGGATATATTATACAGGAAAAAAATAGGCATAATAGGTTTTGGCGGGATCGGGAAGCAGGTCTCCAAGATAGCCCTCGCATTTGGAATGGAAGTATTCGCGTTCACAAGGAGGAGCACCATTGAACCCGGGATAACCACAGTCCGTAACCTGATGGAACTTGCAATGAACGTTGACATAGCGGTTATATGCGTACCGCTGACAGGTGAGACCCGTGGAATGATAAATGAATCATTTCTCAGCAGCTTCAGGGGCAATATAATTGTCAACATCGCGAGGGCTGACATTGTTGAGCAGGATTCAATGCTTAAATTTCTCTCGGAAAATCCCTCCAAATATTACCTTTCTGATGTCTGGTGGAACGAACCTGAAATAAAGGTAAAGCCACCTGCTAATTGCATAGTCACACCACATATTGGCGGCATGGGTGAAGCATTCAGGAACGAGTCATTTGAAAGAGCCTGTTACAGCATAAGAAAGTATCTGGATGGAAGCAAGTCCAATGTCGTAGTACAAGGGTAAAATTTATCTACAACATACTTTTATATCAGCATGCAATCACGTTCCATAGAATTAGGATAATACAAGGATTCTGATTTATTGAGAAAAAGTGTTACAAATGGAAGATTTCGAATCGCTGAATTTAAGTAAAGAATTGTTAGCAGCTTTGAATGAAATGGGCTTCAAGTCACCGACTGAGGTCCAGGCACAGACAATACCGTATGTGCTCAAGGGCAAGGATGTCATAGTTAAGTCTAAGACTGGAACCGGGAAGACCGGTGCATTCCTCATACCTATCATACAGATGCTCAAGCCAACTGACAGGATAGCCGCACTTGTTGTTGTTCCGACAAGGGAACTTGCAATGCAGGTCTTTAACGTCATGAAGAAGATATCGCTTGGAAGCGGAATCAAGGGCGCTCTCGTTTATGGGGGGGCATCGATCAACGTCCAGATAGATCATCTCAGGAGAAGACCGCAGATAGTCATCGGAACACCCGGTAGAATCATTGATCTAATGGAGAGGGAGGAACTCGATCTTTCGAATGTGAAGCATCTTGTACTCGACGAGGCTGACATGATGCTGGACATGGGCTTCATAGATGATGTTGAATTTATCATAAAGAAATCAGGAAGGGAGAAACAGGTCATGCTCTTTTCGGCAACAATACCGCCAAGGATATCTGGCCTTTCCGATCGGTACATGCACAACCCGCAGTTCATTGAGATAAGCCATGACCAGGAGCTCACAGTTGAGAGCATCTCTCACAGCTATTCAATATCAGAAAGATCACACAAGCTGAGAACATTATTCGCATACATTGAAACATTCAAGCCCAGAAAGGCCATAATATTTTCTGACACAAAAAGAAATGCAGATTATCTTTACAGGGCACTCACCAGGCAGGGATACAGTGTCACCGCTATTCATGGGGACATGAGCCAGGCGCAGCGCGAGAAATCCATGCAGGAATTCAGGCAGGGAACTCAGTTCCTCGTTGCAACAAACGTTGCCGCGAGGGGTCTTGATATCAGGGAGATATCACATATCATAAACTATGACTNNTACGTTCACAGGGTTGGAAGATCTGCCCGTATGGGCGCAGATGGCCAGGCGTTCTCGATTGTTATTCCTGAGGAAGAGTATATAATAAGGGACATCGAGGATTCTGTGTCCGTTAGAATGCGCCCAGTATATCTGGATGAAAGTAAATATGACACACCCGCTTTCAAGAACATCGAGCACGGTTCCAGGCCGCAGAGACAGGGAGATTTCCATCAGCAGAGATTCAACAGGCACGGCGAANNCAGAGGAGATCAAACTCCTATTCAAACAAGAACCGCCACTCCAGATCCAATGGTAATTTTTAGGATATAATTCCTGAAAGGTTACCTGCTTCTTCTTAGTTACGCATATTGCATTGACCTGAATCCCTTACATTTTGTGCGCGTTTAAACACCTTGATTCAGATTGTTCCTGAATCCGAAGGAAAAGTATTTTTAAAGTGCTTGCCATAGATCGCCGTTGTATCTTGAATGAAATTTCAAAGCTACTGAAAGGACTGGGAATAAATATGGACATGATAGAGATTAAAAAGGGCGGGAAGTACAAGGTTATATCAGCGAGCGGCGGGGATGATCCGATGGTCACAGAGGGGGAATATGTAGGCTATACTGTGCTCGGGGAAGAGGGTGCAGTTGTTTTCAGGGTAAAGAACAACACCAAGAGCCTCCTCAGGATGATACCTGTCTCCGGCCTTTATGCAATAGAATTTGAAAACGAGGACCTTCTCAAGCAGAAAGAGAAGACAGATGAAACTGGTAAGATGGATTATATAAAATAATTTGAACAGAGATCTGTATACACAGGGCCATCAGGGGTCAGATCGCTTCTTATGAATGAAACCCTGCTGACTTTCATTTTCCGCTCAAATCTTTTTTCAATCCACGATCTGTTCAATGAAACCNNCTCAGGAACTCCCTCCTGTCGGTTTGTTGTGAAATTTCTGAGACTTTATTGTAGATATCGGTCAGTTCATCCCCGCTTACAGACAGCGCCAGCACAGTAGCACGAGAATTCCTGGGAAGCCCTATTATTGATTGCACAATAACTGCAGGGGCATTGAATTTCACTTCTTTCATTCTGGAAATGATAGCATCAATTTCCGACTTTTTCCTGTCACCCAGGAAAAGAATGGTCATGTGGAGGTTCCTGACATCTGTCATCCTGAAAGGTGAATCAGCGAACATATTCTGAATTTCACATATTTCATTGGAATTATCCACAGGTATCCCGAAGAAACACCTTATCATCAATTCGCGGGTCATTTTCTCTCCTTTCCGGGATCAACATCGGAAATAAAAAGTGCAACATCTTCAATCTTGAAACTATCAAAGAGAACTGAGAAGAAAATCTTCCGTAAATTAATTAGTGGAATTAATTTATTGTAAAATCCAGCAATAAAAGCACAGGGTGTAGGACCTGGCCAAAGGAGCGGAAAAAGTTGCAAGAGCATGTATATTCTTTGCTGGAATAGGTTTTATATCTTCATAGCAAATAGATTTGTCACGCATTCAATGACGAAGTAAATATTGGCATTCTTTAGAATTGCCAGTCTCAGTTTTCTCTGCTCAACCCGGATATTTGATCTGGCTCCGATATAATCGGCTAATTGTATTTTGACATGACCGGAATTAGTGGACTTCCCATAGTCTAAAAGTCACCAGTGATCCTTATTCCGTTATTTGCTTACACACATCTTTTAATGAAATCCATTCATCCAGTTCTTATAGCAAGCATCATTTACCGGAGTGTTCAAGCAAATCCTTTCTGGTCGACTTTTCCCTGCAATAAGCATATAAGGCATCATAAAGTGGGAATTGCAGTTTTATGTTTTCGTAATCATCGGAAGATATCTTTCTGAAGCCAAGTGCAGCGGCCTCAAGGCCAGCAGATTCCGCCGGTGCATCAGGAATCCTGGCGTCGGCACCCCGGACTATGCCTGCAAGACAGGTCAGGGCAGAGTCCTCAATCCTGTATTTCCTGATTATCGAGTCAAATGTAACATATTCATAATCCTTGTCCATGAAATGGAAAAGCTCTGCTCCAGGGGTATCAAACGGTATTGCATTCTCCGTTTTTGCAATCTTCATAACATCTTCCGTGGAAACAAACAGGAATTCAGCATCCTTATCAACAAAGTGCTTTATGAGCCAGGGACATGCTATCCTATCGACTTTTGCATTTCTTCTAGTAATCCATTTCATATCAATTGATCTTTAACACAATCTTAAATATTGTGCAATTTTGAAAACATAGAAACTTTTCCCTTCTTAGAGATATCGGGTTACCGGTCATAACATCGCCTGATCTGAATATCGCGAAAATTCGGTTCAAGGTAGATTATCTTCACCTCCGCAAAAAAGCCAATCCAATTGACTTTTTATTAATCTCAAACTGGAACACATAGAGGTGAATTATGCCTGCGGTTTATTGCATATTAATCTCAAGTAAATTTCAGGCGACGAAGCTTTTTACATTGAATCATTCCACCAAAAGAATAACCTGTTCTGATTTCTGGATTTTAGCGCTAAAATACGAAAAATGTTTATTAAATTTGTATGCATAAAGATTCAACCGATGCTTAATTTTGAAAGAGTGAAGATCGACCATGCCGACCCAAAGGAAAGGGTCAAAAGTTTCAAGATAGAGCCCCTGTTGGAGTATACAGATGAACAGGGGACATCGGAAGCGAGCAGGTGTATCGGTTGCAATATCTGTACGCAGGCGTGTCCTGCAAGCCTTGACATTGGTGGTTATATTAAGAGTACTGCTGTTGGTGATCCAGCTGAAACGGTCAGGATAGTCTTTGAGAACCTCCCATTTCCTGCAATAATAGGGCGTGTTTGTACACATATGTGCGAGGATATATGCGTATTATACGATGAAGGCGGCCCGATTGCGNNTGATTACAGCCAGATAATAAAGGTCCCGAAAAAGAACTTCCTTAACAAGAAGGTCGCAGTCATCGGTGGAGGACCAACAGGTCTTACACTGGCATATTACCTTCTCGTCCAGGGCGTTCATGTCACTATTTATGAGGCACTTCCTGAGCTCGGCGGTTTTATGAAGACCGGTATCCCAAGATACAGGCTGCCACAGGAAACACTTGACAAGGAGATTGGTTTTATAATATCTCAGGGCGCTGATGTTCATGTGAATACAGTAGTCGGGAAGGATATACAGTTTCAGGATATAGTGAACAGTCATGATGCTGTCTATTTAGGAATAGGCAACCACCAGCCAAGGATGACGGGTACCCCTGGAAGTAACACGGTCGGTGTTATTCATGCACTTAATTTCCTACAGGATGTAAGCCTTGGAAAGAAGATAGATGTTGGCAAGACTGTTGNNTCATGCCTCGAGGACTTCTCTGAGACTTGGAGCTGATAACGTTTACATAATGTACAGGAGAAGGGAGATTGATCGGCCGGGGTATCCTTCAATGAATGCTGAAGAGGAAATGGAGGAGGCCGACGAGGAGAACGTTCATTACATGTGGGAAGTAACACCATTCGAGTATGTTTCGGAAAACGGCCATCTTGTGGGCATTAAGTACTGGGAAAATGAGATGGTAAGCGATGGCCATGGCAGGGCCNNTACATGCAGGCAGATCTGGTAATCGAGGCAACCGGTCAGGAAGCTGACTTCAGTTTTCTGGGCGACACATATATGAGAAACCTTCGACTGAATCCCCATGGTGCGCCAATAATTGATGACAGGGGCATGACATCAATCAAGGGTGTGTTCACAGGCGGAGACTGCATGAACGCAACCAGGGATCTAATATCTGCTGTCAGGGACGCGGACAGGGCCTCAATAGGTATTTTAGAATACCTCAATGTGATGGATCAGATTGCGGATGTGAAATTCCTGCCTGTTCTCGACAGATGGAAGAAATATTCTCCGACTGCTGGAAGAGTAAGCAAGTAGGTAAGATAAAACGTCAAGGTTGCAATTTTTTTCTGAAAGAAAGTATCCCAGTATTTTGTATATAATCTGATGGTTCTTCTTGTCTTTCCCAGCCGAAATTTCCTGAATAAACACAAACCAAAATAAACTGCCAAAATAATTGCCGGTTATTCAGATATGTTTGTCATTCTGGTAGTACTTCATGGAGATCGGATTCATAGATGGATCTTTTCAACAGCTAGTCTCAGTATCGCAAATTAGAAATCACAATTCATGATATTGCGCGCGAATAAGAAATGCACTTGCTAGGAAAGAACATAACACTATACAGGTATAACGCAGAGACTGCACTTAAGAATGAATCATTCCAAGATATTGTAAACCCTGAATTGAACAGCATATACATTCCTGACAGTATGAAAGCATTCATCAGTGGTGAACATGTCGAGACGATGGAATTCATTGAAGACGACAACAGGAGTGCAATCCTGCCTGATCCATTTGTCTCGATCGGTGGAACGGACTTTTTTTTGTCGGTGAAGGGGATTGGTTCAACAACGGATCCTTTTTCAATGAGATCACTTGACAGGTTTCATGTCCAGTCACTCGTGAAAAGCCTTGAATTGAAGAAAAAACTTGAGGAACATGAAACATATTCAAACAGGTTCATAACTGGTGAGCTATGGTTGAGAGGTTCTCCTTATGGAGGGCAGGGACTGGAGCACGCATCAATTGCTATGAAAGCTACGGGATATGCGAATGAGACATCAATCAATGGATTCAGGATTGCACCGATACTGCGTGTTAACCTCATACCGGAGGAGCTCGAGAAATCGGTTAAGAATATCTTCTGGTACAGAAGATTCAGCGGAAAAATTGTTCAGGAAATCAGGCTCGTGCCATCTAATGTCAGGATATATTTCCATTCATATAACACAATTGGAAGCAACGCAAAGCAAGTTTTCGACCTTTTTGGGATCGATACAAACGAAAAAGCCTTCAGGTTCGAGACCAACTTCGTAAGAAGTGCGCTTGCAATGCTGACGCTGTTTCCAAGAACCCTGTCAAGAACACAGGAAGGCCTGTATACCGGCCTGGATTTTTATGATGTGTGGCTTGACAAGGATGCAGTCATTGCTCCCGACGGCACAATTTTCTTTGTCGATCTCGAGGGGATAGAGGCCATCCAGATAAGAAGGGAAAAAGTCAGGGACAAGATAGAGGAGCAGGTCTTCCGCTCACTGTATGAATTCATGTTTGCGTATGAGCAGATCGACCACGAAAGAAGAGCAAGGTTCAACGGATCTGAGGACAGGAAGATACAGTTTGAAATCCTTCTGAGGGAAGCTGTGAAATCTGATCCTTTTCTTGATTTAATAGACGAAGGAACAACGCTCAAACTGCTTATTAAGAATAAATTAGACAATGAAGAATTAAATATGCTGTTTCCAATCCTAGACAGATAGAAATATGAAATGCAAGGACGTCAGTAATTTTTTCAATCAGGTTTCCTCTAAAGAAGTAACTGCAATTCCAGGTCCAGCGGATCTGGATTTTCTAAAGAAAAACAATTTTATCAATCTTTTCTCGAAAGATGAATATACCCAGCTCGCAAATGAAGTGAGCCAGCTCCAGGAGCTCCAGAAGGCTGCAGGCAACGAGAAAAATTCGATTTATACCATGAATAAAGGGTATGCAGATGATTACAGGGAAACACATTCAATCCTCTTTCACCTCGAAGGAAGGGAGAAGAAGGAGGCCGAAGAGAAAAAGATGCAGCAGGACAGCGAAGCTTTGAAAGCTGAAGAAGGGAAACTGGCTGCAGAGGAAACGAAGATTGCCGACCTTATAAGAAAAAAGTCTGTCCTGGACGGTCTGACCCAGGCAGGAGATTATTACATTTCTCTTACAAATGTTGGGAATATTATGTCAAGCAACCTGCGTATAAGAATCTATAGGGTTTCAGACATGGAATTCAGTGATTTCATATCTCAGCAAAACTCCATGAATACCGAGCTCACAAAAATAGCAAATGAAACGGTCATGCATTTTCGCAATCTGTCCTCTGCAATCAGGGAAGCTGATCCTTCACATATATGGAGCATCGCGGTCGGCCTTGCCAAAATACAGGGCGACTCCGCATCTTTGGACAACAAGTTCGTCAGATCTTATTCCATGATGCAGCGGCTAACAAAGAATAATGACAACGCTATGATGGCAGCCGAGATCATAACGTCTTCCAGCGAGGAGCCTGAAAATGCATTTGAATCTATATCAGAACTGAATCACGAGGTCAGGCATGAGGTTAAGATAGACAAGGAGGCATCCGTTGGTATAGCATCTATTCTCTATTTTGGTAGATCGTATGACGGTACCTTTCCGATACAGAAATTATCAGATTATAAAAAGGTGACAAACTCTGATGAGGCTGCCGCTATAATGGCAATAGTCAACAAGCAGGAGGTTGAGATCATCGGTAAGTTCAGGAGCATGAAAGCAATCTTCACGTCATGGGGATATTCATATTCTGAAGATACGGAGCTTTCGTCAGCTTACCTTGCCATATCAGACCTGCCAGAGCAGGGTTTCCAGACTAAACTGGGGATTATCATCAACGGAATCAAATCTTACCTGGAATATCCACTCGTTGCCTCCTCGATTCTGGCGTCAATACCGGTTATGGAGGCAAATGAAACACTAGACCTCGTCGAACAGGCTTATGCCATCATCGGCAGGGTTGCAGGTGGTCTAAGCCAGTCTGAACTCATCGGGCTTGCTGTCAGGGCTATTCATGGCATTAGGAACGAGATAGTTAGGAACCTTGACACAACTGCAAAGATTGTCAACACACCGGTCCAGTTTTCCTACAGGCCAATGGGCATGATGTGGATGCCAATTTTTGTGCCTCTTATTGTAGTGCATTCAAGTTATTATTCAACATTCAGCTCAATTGGGGGAGTCCATCCCGGTCATGTACATGTTTCTGGGGGAATGCAGGGTTGAAGTCTTTTCTGGCGCTGATTTTTGTTGTGTTAATGGCGGGAGTCTTCATTCCATCAGGCTCGGCAGGTCATTATGTTCCAGCGGCAGGGCTTTACTTCAACTATGAAGAGATCACCAGCCTGAACAATGGAAAGGGTATATACAGTGGTTATACCCAGGAATGTTACATAAATGGATCTGAACATGTGCTTGGCGTTTCCTCAGGTATCGCTTCCATGAATTACAGTTATGTCTGCACCTTTGAAAACAACACGGGTGTTTATGCCCCGGCATCATCGGCCGGGAACTTTACATTCTCAACACAGACTTTCCTCTATGTCAACGGTACCGACAATCTCTCCGGGTACGTCAACCCAACAGTCTGGTTCTATATGAACAATTCACTTTCGGATGGAGAAACCTTCGAAATGCTGAACACCGAGATGAAGGTTGTCTCGACAGATTATTCATACGGGCTTCAGAGCACTGGAAAATACGTGGAAACCATCTATGCTGAGGGAAATGGCAGTTATCAGAACGGAAACCTGTCAGCAACTTTCAACTGCAAAGCCTATTTTGATCCTTCCACGGGCTTCATCGTTGGATATCTCTATACAGAACACGATACAGGCAATTCCGGCAACGGCTATGTCTTCACCGAATCATTTTTTGTGACCGGCACTAGTTACAGTCTGATTCCAGCGGCTGNNGCCAAGTGGAAACGGATTGAATATCCTCCTGTATCTGGTAATAATCGTAATCATATTGCTTGTTGTGATAGCTCTAATAATTGCCATTTTCAGGCGAAGTAAGGGGGAAAAGTTACCGAAACATCCATCGCGGGGAAACGTAAATTTCAACCAGACCGTATCCGGCCAGGGCCCTGCGGAAGGCCAGACCCCTCCACCTTTGAACTTCAACCCGAAGCAACCTGAGGTGCAGCAGATAGTTGTGCAGGAAGTTGTGAAAGTGAAGTGCAAATACTGCGGTTCGCTGATGGATTCTACAGCTGAAAGGTGCCCTGTATGTGGTGCACCCCAGAGATAACATGTAAAATTAGGAAGTACCCAGGCTACCCGATACTGTAAAGATAAATTTTCCCCGTTTCAAGGAATCCAGCTTTCTGGGCTATTTTCCTTGATTCGGTATTGTTGTAAGATATTTCTGAATATGCTCTAGAGACACTGAGCTCCCTCATCCAGATCAATCTCGCATATAAGAGATCGGTACCGATTCCAAGCTTTCTATACCGTGGTAGGACACCCAGAGAGATAAGGTGCCCCAGGCTTCCTGTTATTGACCCCCATCCCAGGCCCGTGATTTCATCACCATATAACGAGGCAAAACACCTGTCACCGTTCCTGATAGCAGTTTCAACCCACCTTTGATTCATCCCTGGAAAAATGTGGCTCATTGCGGTTGTTATCCGCTCAATATCATCGGTTCCAAGCAGTGAGATCTCGTTTGAAAAGGAATGATTGAGTGTAGAATTGGCAAGATCCAGTTCTAATATAGAGAAAATCTCGTTTTCAATCTCATCTTGCAATTCGCAGTATATATGACAATTCGAAACATTTTCCATGCACTTCCTGAAAAGGGGCATGGATTTAGTAAATACGGTACCGGTTCTCTCAATATCATCAAAAATAAATATGCAGCTGGCAACCTGATTCCTGTCGAGCGCAATCTGCACTGTTCCTCCAGCTTCTATTGTTTCACGAACAAAGTGTTTGATGAATGGGTCAAAATTGGATAATTTCCCTATGACTATGTTCTCAGGATTGTCATTCTTATCGAGCTGGAAGAAAATGTGACCATTACTTTCACATTCATATAGAAAATGCATTTACCCCGCTAATATTTTAAAAATATATATAAGCGATATGCCTGGTTCTGGTGTGTTGCATAACTCCCTTGTACAATGATATGCAGTGAGCGATTGGCTTTGGAGTCATGCGAGCCAGTCATGTCCGCGGGGAATAGAAGCACAAGAAGGTATTGGATTGGTTCAAGCAGCAGGTAAGCCAGGTATAAAAAATTCCTTGTAAACTGGATCGAGGAACTGATTGAACTATCATTTCTCATGAACTGGAGAGCAAACCTGAAAAGAACAGCAGAGGAAAGAGAGGTCATACTTAAAACCTGGAGGTTCTAACTTTTGCTTCGTTTTCGCCTTCGTCCCTCAAGGGCTGGGGGCGGTATTGCGGGAAACCATTAATGGGCTTTCAAGCGCTTCCAGTCATGAAAGTTGTGTCTCTGTCAGCATCAGCGTTCCACTTGAAAGCATCCCTGTCTGTATGTAATTGGGATTTGCATTCAATCCTTCCTCTGATCAGACTGCGGAAAGTAAACATTTCCAACCTTATCTTTAAATCCTTTTGGATCGGCCATCTATTACAGGAGGGGGGCTCTCTTGCAGAATTATGAGTTCTCTTTCCTTAATGCGATTCAAGCCCGCGGATGTTAGTTTGCATTGTCAACGATCAGGATAGAAACATTTTAATGCGGACACCATATTTTGCTTTGCTTAAGAAATATGCCCGTTACAGAATTAGAGTTAATCCTGGTTATCCTTCTTGACACTATTACATCGTTCTTCATTGGGGCAATAATCGGGGGGAACCTGGTGAGGTTTCCATTCAGGACTCAAAGTTATGCGGGCGTTGAAAGCATTATCGGGAGAAGATGCAGGGTGAGTTCAGTATCGGGGAAAAGAATAGAGGTAGTTGCAAACTCACAGATATGGTCAGCAATTCCAGTTCATGAAGAAGAAAAATTTTCCCCCGGAGAGGTTGTTTTGGTTAAGGGAGTGAAAGGTCTCAAACTGCAGATTGAAAAATTGAAATGAACCACTGTTTATATTTTGCGCATTAAGAATATTAATCTATCAGATATAATGCAGCATGGTAAAGATCTCACCATCAGCCGCTTTAGTCATAATTGATGTGCAGAAAGGTTTCGACGAGCCGTTTTGGGGAAAGCGGAATAATCCAAATGCGGAAAAAGTAATGGAAGATGTGCTCCGCAGGTTCAGAGCAAATGGCAGAAAGATAATCCATGTGAGGCACGATTCCCTTAATCCCAGTTCTATCCTCAAGGCTGGCAAACCTGGCTTTGAATTCAAGAATGAGGTCAGGCCGCTTGAACATGAAACGATAATAACCAAACATGTAAACAGTGCCTTCATCGGCACCAAACTTGAGAGCATTCTCCGCGAAATTGGAGAACCTGAGGTATATGTTATGGGCCTTACCACGGATCATTGCGTGAGCGTAACCGCAAGAATGTCTGGAAACCTTGGATTCAGGACATTCGTGATCAGGGATGCCTGCGCGGCACATACCAGGTTTCTGGATGGCAAAAAGATAGATGCAGACACAGTACACAATGTCAATCTCGCCTCAATAGAAGGAGACTTTGCCCAGATTCCGTGGTCAGAGGAACTGGAGTTCTAGACTTTTCACCATCTGTATTTCTTCCTGAGCCTTGATTCTGTCTTTCTAGTAAAAGAAATAATAAACTCACGATTGACATTATTCATTTCAGAAAGCGCAGCACTCATTTCTTGTTCTGTGATCTCGCCACGTATTCTTTTCTCGATCAGATCTCTTGTTTCCTGCGATATTAAATCTGATCTTTCAACGCTTTCAACGTTTCCCTCCGAATCCTTGCGTACCCTTATTGCATCAGGTATGTTGATGGAAAAAAACCTCGCGTTGAACTTATATCCCTGTGTAATGTATAAAAATGCAGCCTGATAGGCTATTTCAGATCCTATGAATATCAAAAAATAGTCTGTCGATCCAAGATTCCTGAATGCAAAATAAATAGCAATAAGTGCTGCTATCTGAAAAGAAAGAAGCAAAAGGGCAATTTTCAACATAGCTGCCGCCCTTTTTTTGTGTGATTCATAATGTCTGAATGGAAATGTGATATATGCAAGCACAATTAAAGAAACAATAAGGATTAAGGCATCTACGAAAACTTCCATTATGCTAAATCCAATTATTCCCGTTACTTCAAGAAGAGATTCTGATCCTGCTAATACCAGGGTGACGATAAGTAAAAGCTTCAGCACCTTTCTTACCTGAGTTGAATCAGGTCTTTTCGTGTTTTCCCTGAAATTAAAGGTTATTCGGGGCTTCTCCTGATCAGTCATTAATACCATCACTCTCTGGAAGAACTGCTTCTGGACATCATCCTCGATTGGATCATATGTCTTTTAACCTCGTCATTCATGTTCTTGTCTGCTCCGCTTAATATGTCAAGTATTTCATCCATTGTTATTTTTCCCTTCCTAGTATTTTTCAGATCCTGGGCCAGGATGAGCAGGCTGTCTCTCACTATTGCCCGGAAAAATTCGTCCCAGGTCATGTTGCTTTCGTATACGAAGTCAAACCTTGTTTTCAGCCACTTCAGCTTCTCATAGGTTTGCGGCTCTATCTTGAGACCTATTTTACCCATGCAACATGGATCGTGAATTGAAATATATATATTTACATTACTTTACATTACTTTAGTTAACCGTGAATTGACTGCATTCAAAAATCGATAAAATAAACGTAATGTCATCAATAACAATAAAAGAGTTTGAAATATTGGAGAATACGACTAATATGATATGAAGTCAAAGCCGGTGTACGGCACCAGGACATCAGGTATTCTTATTCCAGAGCCATCTGGTTCCTGGAAGTTCTCCGCCAAGGCAACCAGTATTCTTGTAGTTGCAACTTCTGTACTGTTAAGAGTGTTGATAATTTTATTTCCATCCTTCGTCCTGTACCTGATATTAAGGGATCTTGCCTGGTAATCGGTATTGTTTGAGGCTGAAACAACCTCCCTGAACCTGCCCTGTGCAGGGAACCATACCTCTATGTCATACTTCTTAGCATTCAATACACTCAGTTCACCCGAACAAATATTCACTACCCTGTATGGGAGCGCCAGGCTTCTGCAGAATTCCTCTGCATTGCCAAGAATTTCTTCAAGGAATTCCCACGAATGTTCAGGCTTGCAAAAGATGAACTGCTCAATTTTGTTGAACTGGTGAACCCTGAAAATGCCCTTGGTGTCCTTGCCATGAGCACCGGCTTCTCTCCTGAAGCATGGAGATATTCCAGCTATTCTTAGAGGAAGGTCATCCTCCTCAAGTATTTCGTCCTTAAGCATTGCTCCAATAGGGTGTTCGGAGGTCGCAATCAGGTAGAGATCCTCGCCCTCTATCTTATATAAGGCATCCTTGAACGTCTCCAGATCTGTAACTGAATCCATGGAGGAATAGTTCAGCATGTATGGAGGTTCAACAATGTTGAAACCCCTTTCTGAAAGAAAGTCGACAGCGTAATTCATCAGTGCCATTTCCGTCTTAACCAGCCTGTTCTTAAGATAGTAGAATCTTGCACCCGCAACCTTCCCGGCCCTTGGTATATCTATCAGGTTGAGCTTCTCAAGAAGATCTACATGGCTTATTGGCCTCTTTTCTACCTCCACCAATTTTGAATTTGTCGGGGTAGAATTCCTGAAATATTCTAAATCTTCAGAAAAGACTCTTGCCTTCCCGACATACCTGACTACGGCGTTATTCTCATCTCCTTTGCAGACTGGCACGCTTTCATGTATGATATTTGGTATTGTTTTAAGGACTGCATCCCTATCAGATGCAATCTGCTTCTGCTCAGATTCAAGATGATCTATCTTCTCATTCAATTCCCTGACATTTTTCTTAATTTCAGATGGATCGCCCTTCTTCTTGACAGTTTCCGAGATCTTAAGGGACATTTCGTTCTTCTCTCTCTTGAGGTCATTTATCTCCTTTAGATTCTTCCTCCACTTTTCGTCAAGCTCAAAAAACCTGTCAAGTGGACCCGTGTCCATAAATCTCTTTTTCGCGCTTTCGTAGAATGCATTCGGTTTGTCCCTCAGCAGGTGAACATCAATCATCACGTCGAAATGTGTTTTAAATATTTGATTCTATTTCACAATCGCTTTTCCGAGGATACTTTCAGGGTCCTGCAGGAAAGTCCAAGATGTAAGAAGGAATGCCTGTAATGCAAGCACAGTTCGTTAAAAATTATTTAAACAAGTAAGGAGAAAAACATTTCCATACAATATAAATCACATCAAGTGTGGTTTAATAATATTGCAGTGGACCCAAAAACTTGCCGACAATCTGGATTAAAAATTATGGAATATAAATTTGAAGACAGATACTGAATATCGCATCTTCCGAGCAATTGGCCCGACAATGCCTGTAAAGATTTTCATATATGTCCCTCCATTAGAGTGTGTGCCAGTCAAGTCCGCTGTCTTCATAGCTTTGCGGCTGGTATCCGCCCCATCTCTGCAGCCCTCTGCTGTTTCTATCCTCAAGTTCTATCCTTGGGGAATTTCTTGAATCCTGATATGTGCTCGAAAAGATCCTGGTGTTGAATGATTCTCTCAGTCCTTCCTCATTTCCTGTCAGTTCTGAATAGACACCGCCAGCATAACTGAATGATATCAGAGTGAGAATCGAACTTGGGAGTATAAGCGTGAATGTCCTTATCAGGCCATATCCAGAATACAGATCCGTTATTATAGCTGAACCAGCGAAAAGCTTGCTCTGAGCAAGTGCCCCAACCCCAGTTTCAAGGTATCTGCCCACCAGTCCAAGCCCATTCGCATTGAATGGTATAAGCAGATATGCAAGAAGCACGAAAACTGCTGTTGTAATGAGCGAAGCATGGAGTGCCTTTACAGGATTACCTGATTTTCTTCCTGATATGTATCCAGCTGCTGCCGGGCCAGCGATTGGTATCCACCACAGCAGAATAGAGAAAACAAGAGAATACAGTATGCCTTTCCTAGCGGAATAGGCAAGTGATTTCTTCTTTGTGTTGGAATTTAGAGACGAAGTTACGGCGCGGGTGCTCATATTTCCAATCTTTTCATTCAAAAGACTTCTTTTCGTCACCATGGTTGTCAGACAAGGTATTACTAATACACTACTTAAGTTTTTCTAATTTATATTTAATAATACGTGCTTTTTTCACGCCCCATACTTTTCAAGTCTGTCAGACAACTGCAACAGCATGTTCATGATATCCCCGCTCAATAAAGAAAGGCTTTTTTGTGAGCATGAAACCTCATCAAATTGTCTGACACCATTTGACAATATACCACCTGAAGCGAACAAAACGGGCAGAGGATCACCCGAGTGCTCTCCTGAGGATGCTGGGGTAGAATGATCACCCGTTATGCAGATAACCGTTTCATCCAGGATCGAGAGCAATGGTCTGATTGCATAATCTATCTTCTGTATTACATCTCTTTTCAATTCAGGCGATTTATCATGGCCTGCTATATCAGTTGCCTTTATGTTCAGTAGAACAAAATCATACTTCTCAAGTGCAGTAATTACAGTATGGATTTTACCGATGTAGTCTGTGTTCACAGTACCGGTCGCACCGCCGAATTTTAGTAGATCCAGTCCTGCAAGTTTAGCAATTCCGGTAATAAGCGGGACTCCTGCAAGGCATGCAGCCTTTACCCTGTACCTGTCAGGAAACGGTTCTAAATATGNNTACAAGCAGTTCATTAGCGGCTGGGTCGCCGTCGGATGTCCTTTTTCCGTTGACTTCATGAGAATCAAGTATTTCCCGTACTTTTTCGAGATATGAATTCAGGACATTGGCAGTTTTTTGTGCCTTCTCTGAGAGCGCGGCAACACGCTTCGGTTGAAGACCCGTCACGTGCGGATCCGAGTCCGTGACTTCAGGGGAAAGACCATCACCCCTCATGACGAGGGCTGCCCTGTGTTCCACACCCTCCTTTACTATGAATTCCACACCCTCAATCTTCATGCAAATGGACCTGGCAAGCCTGTCTGAACCCGG
>DAQB01000063.1 GCA_002502705.1 Thermoplasmatales archaeon UBA582
GTTTCATAACCAGTGCCACGGTTTTCACATATCTCGTGGGTGGTCCAGCCCTGAGGTCCCTGAGGAAAAATGCATCGGAGCTCAAGAGACCGTTTAAGTTGCCTGCATCATCTATACTTGCACCAATGGCTTTCGTCGGCGCATCTCTTGTTGTTTACTGGTCAGGTTGGCCCCTTGTAGGTGAACTGGCAATCGCGATATTCCTTGGCCTGATAGTCTATGGCATATTCTTTTTCATGAAACAGAAGGATGATCCCTCCAGAAAGACCATACATGGGTGGGATTCTATTAAATCCGGTATCTGGGTACCTGTTTACATAGTTGTCTTATCTATCGAATCATATCTTGGAGAGACCGCACTGGGCGGATATAACATAGTACCATATCCATACGATCTGCTAATGGTTATAATAGTTGCAATAGTATTCTACTTCTGGGCCACGATGAGTGGAGTCAGGACTCAGGAAATACAGGAGATAGTGGACCTGGATTCACAATACCTGAAACCGGAAGACGAACAATTCGGCAGCTCGGGTGGTGCATAAAATGAATAAATACGTTGGCGGTATGGTTGTAAGTGTTGTAATTGGTCTGATAGGGCTTGCATTACTCATTTACCAGACACTCCACACAACAAGTGTTGGCGTTTATGTTGGGAATATCCCACCTGCAGGAATCTTGTATGCATTTGTGTTTGCTGCGGGCGTAATTGCTGCTATAGCTCTTTACAACCTCAATCTGCCTTCTAAAAAATAAATTTAATTAAATCCTAGATTTTTAAAAGTTAAAATTATTTTTATTCCTATTTATCTCCTCACTATTTATTGCTATTTTGTGGATATTGCAAAAACACTTATAGCGAAAAGGAAGATTGTATTGATTATTTGGATTGTGGCCATACTTGCTGCTACACCAGCTTTGATGAAATATTCCGGATACATTTCGTACTCGACGACATCGTCTGCCGGAAACCACAGTGAATCTTCTATTGCAAATGCAATCCTTTCTAATAACACGCAGGAAAACCAGACATTACTGGTTGCGATTCAGGCAAACTCCTACAATAACACAAGCATGGCAACAGAAGTTCTCGCTATGCAGGAAGCAATGAAGAATGCATCCATATATGGCTTCTCTGGAACCATGTCTCCATACTCAGCTTATGCAGCATTCATAAACGATACCAGTGGGAAGAGTTCAACTCTCATAAGAGATCTATATTCTACAATTAAAAATACATCTATACTTGTTTTTTCTTTTCCACACAATTTCTACGTTAACTGGTCATTGACAGGTTATAATCAGTCCCAGATCTACACTGTTGCCAATCAATCCGGCTATAATTCATCGGTATACGAGAAGCAGTTCTTGAATTATATCTATACTTCATACAACAACTCTGTGCCTGGGCTTTCATTGGTCAATGAAGCCGTTAACAACACTGTTTATCTGCTGTTCAACGAATCACCTTATGCATCTTCTGTAACCAGTTACCTTAATGTGGAAAATTACACGGTTGGCACTGACAGTGTGGTTAGCGCCGTTATAAAAATAATTACTGGCTTCAGCTTGAAAACGAGCATAATTAACTCTGTTGTAGAATCTTCCAACCCTGGTATTTATTATGTAACACATTACGGCCTGTCCGGAATTCCATCCTATATTGCATCGCAATATATCGCAAAAAACGGTTCTCTGTTTCTTGTGAACATAAACTTTAACCAGAGCACTGACGAATTGACCTCTGGCGGATCAAGTATTTCTCAGAATGCATATCCGGAAATTAACAAGATAGCAACCACTTTCTTTGGAAATTCAGGTCAGGTAACAGGAGAGGGGGCCATTGCTTATCAGACTCAGCAGGTAACCTCAGGATCTGGAATTGTTTTTGCATTTATTTTCGTAATACTTGCCATTGCTGTATTTCTGACTCTTCTTTCATATAAGGCTTCGATCCTGACACTCGTTGTGGTATCAATTGCAACTGTTCTCGGATACGTTTCTATCTTTATAACAGGCATACTGGTTCACGATGTCAATTATGTTGTGAATTATACTCTTACAGCTGTTATTTTGGGTGTTGCCACTGATTACATAGTATTTGTCCTGTCCAGATTCAAGCAGGAAATAAGATCCGGAAAGTCAAAAGATGAAGCGGCAGAGATTGCAACATCGAAGGCAGGTAAGGCAGTCTTCATAAGTGGCATAACTGTAGCAGCCAGCCTTGGTACATTCTATTTTATACCTGGTTTCAGGACATGGGGATCGGTTCTGTTCCTCGCAATTATCATGACCGTTGTGTTTGAAGTAACGATCCTTCCTGCGGTTATGAAATTCCTTGGACCAAAAATCTTCATGAAATATGGAATGAAGCCATTTGGAAAGGATTCCCACAAAAATTCAGTTTTCTATAAAACCTCTAGCGTGTCGATAGATAGAAAAGTAACTGTAATAGCCATTATTTTATTGCTGGCTGCTCCTGCAATATATCTTTTTGCTACACTCCCGACAACATACAATTTCAACACGGGTCTTCCGTCTGGTCTGTCATCAGTTAAGGCACTTAACGCAGTGGATAATTCATTTGGTGCAAATGAAATATACCCAGTATATTTCCTAATACCACTTTCGAACCCGTATAATGGAAGTTTTTCAGAGCAGGATATTAAAACGATCTCCAGCAACACGGCCTTCATAAACAATACTAATGGTATCAGCTCTGTAAATGGACCGTATTACAACAATCTTACTAACCAGACAGATTTCAGTCCTTATGTCGTTGACAATGGCAAATATCTCTTATACCTTATATATACAAATTACGGCCCTTATTCGGGCCAGGCATTGAATGTTGTCAATCACCTGAGATCTGACAGCAGTGCCCTGGTGGGTGGTATCACCTCAAGCGTCATAGATCAAAAAGTACAGAATTCAAGGACATACCTTGAACTGGAAATATTGATTGTGGCCGCTATCGGTGTGATATTGTTGTTTGCCTTCAGAAGTGCAATTTATCCTCTTATTTCCTTGAGTGGAGTGTTTATAAGTATAAGCTGGACAACTTCAATACTTTACATTATATCGATATACATACTCCACCAGGCACTAATCTATCTTATTCCAATAATCCTGTTCGTAATACTGATGTCCCTCGGTAACGACTATACTGTCTTCATTATTTCCAGGATAAGGGAGGAAGTTGCATCGTTCGGTAAGAGAGAAGGCATCACTAGGGGGATGGTAGGTTCCGGGAAAGTTGTAACCTCCCTTGGTCTAATACTGGCTGCATCTCTTGGATCATTGGCGTTCATACCGGTGGGATTCCTGACACAGCTTGGCATAGCATTCATAATTTCGCTGCTTCTGGATACCTTCGTCATCAGGACATTCTACTTCCCTGCAATGGTAGCCCTTCTTGACAGAAGTGAAAAAAAGATAAAGATGCGTAATGTTTAATCATAGCTTAGCATTGATATCCCTGAATGGATAACGTTGACAAGAAGCTGATCTATTTCCTTCTTAAAGATGCCAGGATGCCGCTGAGAAAAATCGCTGAGGAGCTTGGTATATCGGCTCAGGCATTAAACTATCGTATGGCCAAGCTTTATGAGACCGGGGTAATTAGAAAGTACTCCCTGCATGTTAATCCAAAAATATATGGAAAAGTTAACGGCTTTGCTGCTTACAAGAATGACAAATACATGTCTCCCAATGTGATTTCCAAATTCAAATGTCTGGAAGAGATAACGATTTACGAGTTTGCTGCAAACACAATGGAAGAACTTGAGGATGAGATAAGGAAAGCTGAGACATTTGCAGGACTCCCGATTATGAAGTATATTCCGGAGCAGAGAGATATGAAAATGAACATCGGAGAAACTGACAGAAGGATACTTGAATACCTGAAAAAGGATCCAAGGATGTCCGTCGTAAACCTTGCAAAGGAACTTGGCCTTGCAAATTCTTCTGTACGCAAAAGAATTAACCTCATGGAAAAGAATCATGTTATAGCTGCAACTACGGAAATAGATTTGTCGAAAACTGATATAGTTCTATTCTCTATAATTTCAAAAAACGTCAGAAATCTTATTCCGGTTATTACCGATCAGCCGATACTTGTCATATCGGATCGAGATAATGGAATACTCGTCTGCTTCTCAGAAAACCTGAAACAGGCAAGATATGTTATAGAAAATTCCAGAAAAACAGACCCTTCCGCTGAAGTTATGGTTGTGTATGACTACGAATTCAACTGATTTGCAGGTTGATCTGACAAACCTTTCTCCGTACAGTTTGTTTATTAACCAAATATGACTTTTATGTGATATTATGGCTGGCAATGTCACAGATCACATGGCAAATGAAAGAACCTATCTAGCCTGGGTCCGGACAGGAATAACCGTGATTGCACTGGGTTTTGTAGTTGCAAAATTTGGCATTCTCATTAAAGAACTTGTTCCAAATGCACCAAGCACTTCCTACCACCTATCCTCTGAAATAGGTATTGTTTTAGTGCTGGCTGGAGCATTCATGCAGATACTTGCCTTGCGCAGCTTCGTCAGAAATAAGAACAATATAGAAAGAGGAGTGTTTCAACCGTCCGCGGTGCCTGAGATGCTTGCCGGAATCCTCACGCTTATAATTGCAATTCTTGTGGTTGCCTATATGGTCATAACACTCTGAATATTTTTATACTATGAATCTGTATGTGTGAATAGATGCTGATAAAGGACATTCAGGCAAAGCTCAACAGGATCTGCCTGATTTCTGTAGAGCAGGAAGGTTTTATATTTAATCTGACACGAAGATATGGCCTGTCACTTCCATCCTTTATATATGGCGACGAGGAAAAAATTATGATTGACGTTTTTGCCACAGAGAATCAATTAAAAGTGGGGCAAAAAGAAATAGAGGATTCTGGTAAATTCGAGAAAAAATACGGCATGATGGTATATACAACGAGAGTTAACCACCTTGAAAAGATGAAGATTGTTGATGAGATTTTAAACACGGTATCGGTGATTTCAAACTCAAGCTATGTTTCAAATGGCAAACTATTCTTTCAGTTCAGGTTTCACGATTCAACTGCGTCAAAAATTTCTGAGATACTTTCGAGGTTTATGGAGCGGGATCCAGGAACGGATATAGAATATTTGGGCCCATCAAGCGGAATAATATCTGCAATAAATTCAATTAACTCAATGATTCCATTACATGTAATAAAATACTCAATGCCATTCAATAAACAGACATCATTGGGGGCAGAAATTGTTGATAAATATGGATTGATTGCAGAGATGGAAAATCACAGGATAAAAAACAACCACTTTCAGGCACTTATATATTCAATGAGAGATCTGCCAAAGAATGAGATTAGCGGGCTTGAGGTTATCTCATTCGATGATAGAATTTTCAGCGTACCCATATATGTTGATATTCTATCTGAAATCAGGAAGAGGGCGAATGATGAGAAGATACCACGTTTCTCAATGTTTGTGCGTAAAAGGGGGAACAAGATAGAGGTGACGTCGATCGTGCCTTCGCCTGCATCAAAAGAATATGTTAAGATTTTACTGGAACTCTCTAAATCGCGGCCTGATGGATCAATTGATCTCGATGCGTACATAAAATATGACGAAAGTGTTTGGGATTGGGCATGAAGCATCTTAAGACAGTTTATCTCTTGAAATGTATAAATGGAATGCCAAGGTTTCTGGCCAAATCACCGTCTCTGTCTTGCCTATCGCCAGCAATAATTGAATCAGCCAAATCTATTCCCAATTCCTCCACTGCCCTTAGAACAAGACCAGGTTTTGGTTTCCGGCATTCGCACCCCTCATCTGGCCTGTGTGGGCAGTAATAAGTTGCGTTGACTTTAACACCCCTTTCAGCAAGAGCCTTTATAACGGCATCGTTGAACGCATGGAACTCGGAATCTGAGAAATAACCCCTGTTTATACCAGACTGGTTGGTTATTATGACGATCAGGTAACCTTTATCTTGATATTCCTTCATTAATTTCGCAGCATCATCATAAATCCTTAGGTCCTTCGGATCTTTGCAGTAAGGACAATCGTAATTTATAGTTCCATCCCGGTCAATAAAAAGTGCTTTCATGATTTTTCACCACATCAGTTTTACAGTCCGCTTAATTTTCCCGCCACCTCGTAAAGAACCTTGCAAGTCCGAAAAAGAACACAGCTTCAATTATAAATATAAATATCATAGGAACCATAAGGGGTTCGAAACCAAATGCAGCCTGGGTCAGAACAGCAGCCGACGTTGTCGGTGAAATTGCCAAGATATAAATGATATATTTCGGCAGATAGGTGTATGGATAGAAAGTTGGGGGTAGCACAGTCAGGAAAACAGACATTATTGCGGATATACCCCAGGCATTTCTAATGTGTTTAACAGCACCACCAATGCTCATGGAAAGACCTGCCGTACTGATTGTCAGGACTACCAGAATGGAAATCATATAAAGTATAGAGTAAATGGTGAAAATGTGTATTAGGTATCCAATTATTGCGTAAAGGACAAGGCCTGGCATGGAGAATATGATATAACTGAGAGTTAACCCAAGGATATAGTCGGTAGGTGTTATGGATGAAGTGACAAATAAATCCTGTATTCTTAGCTGGATTCTCAGAAAAGCAGCATCTGCGACGCTTGCAAAGGTAACTGAGGCTACTAGACCCAGAAATCCTCCCACTACCGCATATTTGATAAGCTCACCCTTTGATATTATGTATATTAAAAAAAGAAGGGTTAATGGAGAGCTCAGGGATGCAATGACGTATGCCGGTCCCCTTTTTATTGTTCTGAAGCCGTAATACCAGGCAAAGGCAAGTGAAAATTTAAGGTTCAATTTCAACACCTCTTGTCACGAATAGATCGTCAAGAGTAATTCTTCTAATATTGTAACCCATTTTTATGTATCTTTCGGCATCTTCCTCGTCAATGTATTTTACATAGGTCCTCCCGATAGAATAGTCACCATCTTCCTTCTGAAAACTCTCAGCACGAACCTTGCCTTCAAATCTTTTGAGAAGATCTCTAACGTTCCCGTGTTCAAGAATCCTGCCAGAATCAACCAGCATTACCTCTTGGGAAAGCTCCTGCGCCTCTTCCATATAATGTGTTGTTAGTACGATATTCCCTCTGAGATTCTTTATTGCTGACCATACTTCAAATCTTGAAACCGGGTCCAGACCCGTAGTTGGTTCATCCAGAAAGGTTAGATCAGCATTCGCAGCCAGTGCCATTGCCACAAACACTTTCCTCTTCATTCCACCAGAGAGCGTATCGGAAGGCCTGTCCTTTGCTTCTAGCATTTCCAACTCTTTGAGCGCAATTAAGGATTCTTGGGATGCCTGGCTCACAGACATTCCACGCGCAATGAGGAATAATTTAAGATGCTCGACGGGGGTAAGAACACCAATCGTAGCAGCTTCCTGTGGAATGCTAACTATGTGTTTTCTGATCTTTTCAGGATCTCGCAGTATGTCAAGCCCATCTATTGTTGCAGTTCCAGATGTTGGCTTAAGTTGAGTAGAAAGCATCCTTAGAAGCGTGGTTTTTCCTGCGCCATTGCGCCCGATAATAGATACAATCCTTTTGTTAATAGTAAAGGAGATTGCATTAACAGCTGTTAAGCCGCCCTTGTATGTTTTTGTCAGGTTAAAAGACTCTATCAATCAGCCAATCCTCCACCAGAACGCTACATTCGGCAATATGGCTAAAGATAATAATCTTCTTAAGAAATGGATGGCAAAGGTTCTTCAATAAGATAAAATAAAAAAGATTTTGGTTTCATCAAGACTCATAAAGAGATTTTTCCCGGTACCTTTGGAAATGGATGCGTATCCTCTATTCTTTTGAGCCCACTGATAAACCTGGTAAGCCTTTCAATACCGATGCCAAAGCCGGCACTCGGTTCAAGTCCTCGTTTAGCGTATTCAATAAACCACCTGAACTGCTCTTCCGTCTGGTTCTTGTCATGAATTCTTTTTATTATGCGATCTATATGAAACTCACGTTCTCCACCTGAAAGTGCCTCTCCAAAGCCTTCAGGATAGATCAGATCCATATCTCTGAGAATACCAGGCTGATCTTCATATTCCCGATCGTAAAACTCGCGCTTTTCAAGTGGTATATCTATGATCCAGAAGGGTTCCTTCATTTTGGAGGATAGAACGGATTCAAAATCATCCCCGTATTCCCTCTCCGCATCCCTGTATTTTATCCTTTTGAGTGGCTTTCCAGGAATGATCAACTTTCTTTCGAAGAAATTAAATGGTTCGACTTTTCCGCCAGCGAGATCCTTTACAATGCCAATATACAGGTCTTCAACTAGATCCATCATCTCCTCTCTGGACGCGCCTATCTTCTCGACATCTATCTGTGTAAATTCAGAGAGATGTCTTCCTGTCTTTGCTTTGTCAGGAGTTTCAAGTCTTACATTGGGGGAAAAAGTGAAGATCGACCCTAACTCTTTCACAAGTATCTGTTTGTGAAAGATCATGCTCTTCGTCAGAGCGTATTTTGTCCCGTAATAATCTATATGAGGATCCAGAACGGGATGATTCAGCGGGTCAGTAACGGGTGATATTATTACCGGTGGTACCTCGATAAAGCCCCTGCTTCTGAAAAAACCGCCCAGGTATCCACGGATATAACTCTGCAGTTCAATGGCTTTTTTGACTTTCTCATCGCTGAGATGGGATCTTACCTCTTCAATGATAACTGTCTGTTCCATATATCTGCTATGAAGATGATGTTTAAAACGGTTGTCTTAAAAATCTAGACAATTTTTACATAACATGTGTATTATTATACACAAAGTGAACGAAATGATAATGTTTATATCTCCTTAACCGATATTTTGTCATGGATGAAAAGGACAGAAAAATACTGGAATACCTCATGGAAAATGGAAGAGACAAAACATCAGACATATCGAGAGAACTTGATATACCAAGGGTGACAGTGCATGAAAGAATACAGAACATGCTTCAGAAAGGAATCATAAGGAAATTCTCTGCCATTCCAGATTACGAGGCACTGAATATACAGTTTGTAGCATTTATATTCGTTGGGTTCAGCCCGCTCCAGAAGGTTTCCCAGAGAGATCTTGCAAAAAGGATTGCTGCATTGCATGAGGTCGTTGAGGTCCATATTGTCGCTGGACAGTGGGATTTGCTGCTAAAGGCAAGGGGTAGATCGCTGAAGGAGATCGGTGATCTGGTTTTGGACAAGCTTCGGGAGATGGAGGGAATTGAAAAAACTGAAACTGTAGCTGTATTCCAGACCGTGAAGGAATAAGTTTCCTAATAATTCAAATATGCAGGTATGATTGTGATATGTGATAGTTGAGATCCCGTTATCCACCGAGGGCCAAACAGTCCAGGTTTTCAGGTACTTCCCGAGGTTCACCCCGAGGATCTCTAATAACATGACGGGACCTTTCATAAGGCTTGAACATGTATTTTTCCCGACAAAGGAAACAATGTCAGTCACATCTGGTGAAACGTCTTTTCTAACCATGTATTCAATCAACGGTTCCTTCAGGATCGAATCTTCTGATGCACAAAAGATTTTGAGCAAAACAGGAGTTGCAGAAGTTTTACTGAAGGAAAATAGAACAGTCAGGATCACTCCTGTAGGCGAGGATAAAAATAGCGATATGATTGCATTCTGGACCAGGACGAATGATCAAATAGAAAACAGAGAAATCAGGGTTGTGGGGCCCACTGACATTCCGAATTATGAGGAGGAGGGAATAGTGGAGAGACGGATTTCTGGACAGTGGTCTGCTCTTGGAGATATTGACCACGCATCTGCTTCCCTCCTGTTTTTCCGGGAGCATGCATCAGTATCATCAAGCAAACCGCCTGAAAGATCTATAATTCTGGTATTGGAAGGTTGGATCAAGACTGACGAGGGTGCTGTAATGAAAGATCAGCTTCTAATACCTGAAAAGACCGGCACCATTGATTGCCGCAAAGGAACAACCATCTTATTTCTGAGATCATCAGGCGATCAAAATGCAATCACCTGAAATAAGGAGCCTTGAATTTTACACCCTTTGAGATAAGGTCTACCGATTTCTTGTAGCCGGCATCAGCATGTCTGATTACTCCTAGGCCAGGATCTGCATTGAGCACCCTTGAAATCTTTTCAGCG
>DAQB01000066.1:0-133 GCA_002502705.1 Thermoplasmatales archaeon UBA582
AGTCAAACCATGTATCTATGACGTATGGTTCACGGTGCATAAACTCTCCACATGACCTGCATTTGAATACAACTTCATCAACGAATGGCCTGTGCATATCCTTTAACATAACACCGGAAAGATTGAAAAGTTC
>DAQB01000066.1:198-16676 GCA_002502705.1 Thermoplasmatales archaeon UBA582
CCTGCCGTTTTTAAGGTAATCAGGATACCAGGATATGAGCTGATTAGTTTCAAGTATTTCCTTTCTCTTGCTTGATACACCAATGAACCATGAGTCAAGTGCATAGTAGATCAGGGGTGAATGGCATCTGTAACAGAATGGATAGGTGTGCTTGATCTTCTGTGTTCTGAAAAGTACCCCCTCTTTTTTGAGATAATCAATAATGTGAGGATTTGCCTCCATAACGCCCATACCGAACCATGGAAGTTTCTGATCCTCATATTTCCCCTCGGTGTTTACGGGGTTAACAACCTTCGTTTTCATTCTCTTTCCTATCTCATAGTCATCTGCACCGAACGCCGGTGAAATGTGAACCACGCCGGTTCCATCCTCAAGCGTCACAAAGCTGTCGGTTACAACCTGCAGATCCGCCNNGCCGGTACCTCATGCCTTTCATTTCTTTCCCACTGATTTTTTTAATAACCGTTGCACTGTCGCCGAATATCCTGGAAACAAGTTCATTCGCTACGTAATATTTTTCACCTTCATATTCAACAAGCGCATAATCGAATTCAGGATTGACAGCCAGGAACTGGTTTGACGGCAGGGTCCATGGGGTCGTTGTCCAGGCCAGTATAAAGGTGTTTTCAGAATCAAGCAGGCTGAATTTTACGTAAACTGAAGTATCAGTGACATCATCATATCCGAGAGCAACCTCATGCGAGCTCAGCGGGGTTCCGCACCTCGGACAGTATGGCACTATCTTATAATCCTTGAACAGAAGGTTCTTTGTGTAGAGTTCCTTCAGTGCCCACCAGACAGATTCCATATATTCCTTTGTCAGTGTGATATAGTCCCTGTTATGGTCAATCCAGAACCCGAGGAGGTCATCTACCTCCTTCCATTCGTCTATGTATCGGAATACACTTTCCCTGCAATATTTATTGAAATTCTCAACTCCGAATTTCTCGATCTCTTTCTTCGAATTTATGGAGAAATGTTTTTCGGCTTCCACCTCAACCGGGAGGCCGTGGCAATCCCACCCGCCAAACCTTCCCTCAATTCTGTGGCCTGTCATGTATTTGTATCTTAGAATAACATCCTTTACTGTACGGGTCATAGCGTGGCCAAGATGAGGGCGGCCATTTGCAGTTGGTGGACCCTCCAGGAACCTGAATCTTTTTCCTGTTTCACGCCCTTTTATTGATATTTCCTGGGTTCCGGAGATTTTCCAGTACTCACGTATTTCATCAGATACATCCTTAAGGGAACGACTTGAATCTATTTGCTTAAACATTTCAGTGTGCCATCCAGGGAACGAGTCATTTAATCCTTCAATATAATTATTTTAGTCGTCAGGTGAAAAATTCCACACATACGACACACTTTTCAATTTATAATGAAGTCAAATTTATAAACATTGTTAATTTCCCATAACATCCCATGAACAATGATGCATCTAATGGAAAACCGGTAATCCCATATTCTTTTAATTTCAGGACCTCCATGGGAAGGGGACTGACTATGCTTCTGATTCCAGTCATACTTCTAGTCATAATTCTGTTATCCAGGAGCTTCTATTTTCTGGAGTATTTCCACGTCCTCGCAGGATCGGCCTGGACAGGCATGGACCTTGTGATGGGGCTTTTCTTCGCATTTGTAATGAAGGGACTATCCAACCTGGAAAGGTTGGAGGTGTCAAAACGTCTTATTCCGACAATGCTGTTCTTCATGCCTTCTATTGCGTCTGTCACTGTTACAGCAGGTCTTTATACAGCTGGATCGCTGAATATTTCCATCTATTCACCATATTTCATTGCCACAGGAATTATTGTTCTTATTCTCATTATACAGGGATTCGCACTGTTTCTTCCAAATGAACTACGGATATTTCTGGAGATAATCCATGGCGGTAAAAATGTTGAAAAGATAGTCAGGCTTACGATGCTAAACCTCAAACTATCTTTGAGCCAGCTTGTGTTTCAGATTGCAATCATTATAGTCATGGCCCATTTTGCAACGGGGTATGCACTATGAATACAGGCACGAAGTCAATTTACAGGGCCGGGGGCATTGCAGTCATAATTCCGGTCATAGGATTCCTTGGATCATGGCTCTCTGGAAGTATGCTGCTGCTAGATTATATTCACGTGCTGTTGGGTGCAATATGGACAGGGGTTGACGTATTTTACGGTTTGATATTTTATTTTGTGATATCAACCATGGGACCCGAGGGCAGAAGCAACATTTCCATCAGATTGATCCCGATGTCACTTTTCTTCATTCCAACTGCATCTATCCTGACTCCGCTTGCAGGGTACATCCTTGCTGTAAGGGAGGGAATATTTTCCATTCACAGCGAGGTATTCATTGCTGCTATTATTCTTGGAACAATACTTGTAGCGGTTGGTTTTCTTACGATAGTACTTTCTTCTGCCATCATACTTAAGGATATGCGATCCGGAAGGATCAACCAAGAAAAAAATTCAAGTCTGCTGATGCTTGGTTCGAGAGGTGCACTGATCCAGCTGGTCTTCCAGATTGCCATAATATCTGTCATGGCTTACATAGTAGTATTTATACCCTGATATTGGCTGTAAACTGATCTTTTTAATCGGATTATACCCATAACTAAACGGAATCAAATTATGAGTTGAGTGGTCTGACACTTGTCTGCTTTAATAAGAATTTATTATTAAAATAGAAATATTTAATAACCCGTAATACTTATATATTTTGTGCCAGGAAAATTTTATAAAAATATTCTTGAGGCAATCCGAGACGAAACAAAGAGGATAAAGGAAGTCATAAGGGAGCAGAGGTCATCTGACGACAGAACTAGGCAGAATAATCGCAAGACTGGCTAAACAATCTTACCTAGCTTTGGTGGCTCCCTGAAATGCTCATACCCAGCCCTGTTTATGGTAGTCCATTTCTCCCCATCGAATATGATGTTTTCCCCTTCCCATGAGTCGCCGATAAATGAAACATCGATCCTGTTTTTTTCCATTGCATCCTTGAAATCCCTGTAATTATCGTTCTCAATTGTGAACATTAATTCATAGTCCCCGCCGAAATATAACGAGAGATCCAGATCGGATGCACCTGACAACAGTATCGCACGGGATACATTGCGATCCAGACCAATCTCATTCTGGACTATCCTGAAGCCGATGTTGAAATCATCTTTCGCCTTTGCAATGGCGGATGCTATGCCGTCCGATAGATCCGTCATGAATTTCCCGCCACACTCACTGATAATCTGTGCTTCTCTTATCCTCGGCGTGAAGTTCAGTAGAAGATCTATACCCTGCCTTTTTCTGTATCCGGATCGATAGAATATATATCCTGAAGCCGCCCTTCCCTGCTTGCCCGTAACACAGAGAATCTGGCCCTTCTTCAGGTCGCTCCGCCTTCTTAAAACGCTATCTTTCTGCTCTCCAATCGCTGTGCCGGCAAGCACAAGCTCGGCACCCTCTTTGGTGTCTCCACCAAGATATTCTGAACTAAACTCTTTCATTTTAAGATCGATGGCCTCTACTATTTCATACAGGAACCTGTCTTCTGTGCTTGGGGGGACTATGAAAGAACCCAGCAGACCAATCGGCTTTCCCGCCATCGCAGCTATGTCGCTTAGATTTATGGATGCGAGAAATGCTCCAATCTGGGATGGTGTTGATTCAGCAGGCAGATTCGTTGAATAAGATACGGAATCTGTTGAGATTAGGACATTATTTTTGCCTATTCTTAAAACAACGCAGTCATCCTTACCTCCGTGAACATGCCCCTCACTGAATAATTGCTTAAGGAATGCATTCTCTCCGATTTTCGATATCTTCACCATTGGTTAACGCAACTTCATTAAATCATATTGCTGTTTTCAAATTACTTGAGAATAGCTGATTGATCGCCTTGAAAGCAGATCAACATCAATGCCAGATGGAAGGCGATCCTCTAGTTCAATATCCTCGTTGTATGAGCTGAGGTCTGCACTATTGTAATATTCCTCAAGTTCAGAAAAATCCTGGTTCAGTGATGAGGAAACGATAAGATCCAGCAGCTTCCTGTCGTAATCATTGTTGTGCACACCCCTTTCATGGTTCCCTCCGGTCGGGTAAGAGATTACAGTCCTGCCAGGTTTTCTTGAATCCAGTAGGATCCGGGCAAGAGACCATAACCTTGGGGGCCTGTAAAGGTTTTTCTTCCACAGGTGCTCAACGAGAGTATTCTTCTGTATGTTCATAGGGTTTACGCTAACGTCGTCGCTATATCCGTCTGTATCCCGTATTGATGAAAGCATATCTTCAATTGCAAATTTTTCAGAATAGAAAGGCGGCTTGAACAACAGATACGTTCTCACACCGAAACCCAGTTTTCTGGCAGTGGTGGCTGCTGTAACATATTTGGAATAACTGGATCCTTTATTGATAGAATTTGTGATAACAGAATCGTTCGAGCTCTCGAGGCCTATTGCCACCCTTATCCTGTACCCGTAATTCCCAAGGGCACCTATATTTTTTTCATTGAGGTATTCAGTTCTGCTCTCCACGAGGAGATGATCGATCCTGCCGTTCATGGAATCAAGAAAATATGATCTTACATCCAGAGGGATCTCTAATGGATCCAGGAAACTTCCGGATGTGAAAACCTTGACAACCTTTATGCCGTTAAGCGAATTCGACAAAACGTCCACCTGCCTGAGTAGATTTTCCTTTGTAACAGTTGAGTCTATGTCGTTGAAATAACCGCACATTGAACATGATGAGAAATTATACCATGAGCACCCCCTCGTCCTGAATATAACAACGATTGTATCCTCGACTGAACCGCCTATTCTGTCAAGTTCTTTCCAGATTGAAACAGGCTTATCCCTGTTTACCGATGCCTTTTGGGAAGGCATCAGGCTTTTGATATATCCCGCGAGTTCCCTGTCAGTATGCATTGATTATACACTTTCGTCAGCTTATGACTGCAACATATTTTAAACAAACTGGGATTATGGTCACAAATGATAACTTCTCGATTGAACAGGATTCAGGAATCACCCACGCTCAAATTGACCAAGACAGCGGAAGACTTGAAAGCAAAAGGCATGAAGATATACAATTTCGGTATAGGTGAACCTGATTTCACAACCCCTGAAAGAATTATTGAAAAGGCTTTTGAATGGGCCAAGAAAGGCAAGACACACTACACACCGGCAAACGGCATATTAGAACTCAGGCAGGCAATTGCACAGAAGATGCATAAGAAAAATTCAATAACTGCAGGTCCCGAGAACGTTCTTGTAAGCCCCTCAAAGTATGCAATATACCTTGCAATGTATGTGCTACTGGAGGAAGGTGACGGAGTCATACTCCCAGATCCATATTATTCATCATACAGCGATATGATCAAACTTGCAGGCGGCAAGCCTCTTTACACCCCGCTTGAAAAGGATTATTCATTCAATTTCCAGGAAATGCAGAAACTAATCTCCCCCCGGACAAAGATAATGCTGTTTAACAACCCATCGAATCCAACAGGCCGAGTATACACCGAGAAAGAAATCAGGGAACTTGCGGATTTCGCAATCAAAAACAAGCTAACTATCGTTTCAGATGAAATATACGAGGATCTGATATACGAAGGAAAGATGTTTTCTCCCGGCTCCATAGAAGAGGTGCGTGATCACGTGCTCACTATAAGCGGCTTTTCGAAGAGCTATGCCATGACTGGTTGGAGGATAGGGTATCTTGTGGGCACAGAGGAGGTCATCAAAGCTGCTACAAAGGTTCAGGGACAGACAATAACCTGCGTCTCCTCTATTTCACAGTATGCTGCTTTGGAAGCACTCACGGATGATGCCGACCCTGCAAGTTTCAGGGAAACCTTCAGGAAAAGGAGGGATTATGTGTTCAAGAGATTATCAGAGATACCTGGACACAGTATAATCAAGCCCAATGGTGCGTTCTATGCCTTTCCGAAATACGATTACAAGATGAATTCTGCGGATTTCTCGTCCCAGCTTCTGCAAAAACAGAATGTCATTGTCACGCCTGGAACAGCATTCGGGAACGAGGGTGAACATCATTACAGACTGTCATTTGCAACCTCCGATGAAGTACTTAACGAAGGTATATCAAGGATCGAGAAATTTTCAAGAGAACTGAAATAAGGTCGAACGGTTCATGATGGAGATCCAGATAGAGAAGGACGTTTTCATATCGGATCTTTATTGCATATATCTCAGAGATATTAGTGCAGTCGTCGTTTCTGATCTGCATCTTGGCTTCGAGGAGGAGATGAACCTTAGAGGGCTATTTCTGCCGAAGCTCCAGCGGGAACATGTCGAAAAGATGATCGATGGCATAATCGAAAGATACAATCCGGAAATGGTAATTATAAATGGGGATTTCAAGCACGAATTTTCCAGGAATCTTCCGCAGGAGTGGGACGATATCATTCATTTCATCGATCGATACAAGGACAATGTCAATCTATACTTCATCCGGGGAAACCATGACAACTATCTCCTTACAATTCTTTCAAGATCGAATATTGAATTGCATGAGAAATTTGAGAATGAAAGATATTTCATCTATCATGGTGACAAGGATCTTGGTCTGAAAAAGCTAACAATTTTAGGCCATGAGCACCCATCAATATCATTAAGGGATGAAATAGGGGGCGTTTTCAAGATTCATTCATTTATATACAACCCCGAGTCCCGTGTTCTGATAACACCAGCTCTCAGCTTCTTTTCATCAGGCAGTGATGTGCTCACTTCTCTTCTCAATGAAGAACATTTCACACCCTCGTTAAAACACACAGAATCTTCCAAGTTCAGGGTATTTGGTCTCACAGAAGAATTTGGCCTTGTTGATCTTGGCCCTCTTGGTGAGATGAAGCGGCATTAGTGTTCTGTGCAGACATAGCATTCTTTACCAGTGTGTAAAAATCCTCAAGAACCCTGTGGAATTTCTCGTCATCATCCGATTTGATCATTTTCTTGATAGCCAGTGTTTGCGGTGCCAGGACCTTATTGATAATTGAATCGGACAGTTTATCCAGGATATCATTCAGGTCAGAACCATTTCCAAGCATTGTAAGAGAATGCCTTATTTCCGACTCCTTCACATGTTTCGCATAATTGAAGATTGTCTTGATAAGATCGTCAGCATCGAGTTCTGAAAGCTTTTTCTCCAGTATACCAACTTCATGGTCTATCATCTCTTCGATGATAGGGATAAGTGCCGCCTTGTTCCTGGCGTTTTCCTGCATAATTGGTTCGATATCTGAAAGATAGATAACCCTGTTATTTTTTATTTTTCTGGAAACATTGGGCGGCATTCCAAGGTCAATGAACATTTTATCCGTTATTTCAAAATCCTCCTGAAATATTGGTTCCTTTGATCCAGTTGCTGTTATTATGATATCATTCTCCTGAGAGATCCTGAAAGGATCGATCTCCTCAACGCCAAATACTCCATATTTCTGCTTAATTCTAGATACAGCGTCTGAATTCCTGGCATATACAGTTATCCTGTCAGGGTTAGCAGCTTTTGCATATTTCACTAGGTCAGTTGCCATTGTGCCACTGCCGATGATCGCAACCTTCTTTTTCCTTATGTCTGAGAAGCTTTCAAGGAGACTTCCCACATGTGCAGGGATTGATGTCTTTCCCTTTGATATCCCGGTTTCCTCCCTGGCCTTCTTTCCAACACTCTGCGCCTTCCTGAAAATTATTGAAAGTGCCTTGTCCGTCCTGTCATTTTTCAAGGACAGATCAAATGCCTCCTTGATCTGGTGCAATATTTCATTCTCGCCTAGTGATAAGGATTCAATCCCGGATGAAACACGGAAAAGGTGCTGTATCGCTGGTTTGCCTTCAAGCTTGTGGAATGGCCTGAGTGAATTATCTGTCTTGAATGGTAAAGTGGAATAGAATTCAATCCGGTTGCATGTGGAAAGAAGAACAAAATTCTGATCTTTTTCAAGAACCATATTCTCAAGGCTTTTTGTGCCAATCGCACTCATCTTTTCGAGCTTCTCAGCCTCCTGCTTTATGTCCCAGCCGATCATATAGAGAGTGTTCATTTGCGGATAAGCCTCGTCTAAACAGGTTCAGTCATTGCAAAAAACTATTTAACAATCACATTATTGTTTTAAACACGAAAAGGAAAACTATTGCATCATTTTTCTTGGAAACAATTAATTCACAGGCTCAAATTTTTGCACCCATGTACCGGGGTTAGAACAGGAAATTTATTCCTATGCTACTTAAAGCCGTTTTTCTATATATCTTGCCCTAAAATTACTCTCTTGAGGTTGTTGATATCTGCGGCCCAGAGATGTGCCCTGCATACCGTTATTTCCATCTCGTTGATTATTAATGTTGACGTCTTTAATGACGTCTTGACGAAAGAAACATTCCTGATATCGGTAACCGGTATACTGAAATTGAGACCTTTTTTGCTGGTATAACTTAAGCCATTATTATCCAGGACCAAAGTACCTTTTCTGTTTTCAATCAAAGCAAGATCCATTCTTATGTAATTATCTTGCAAGTTTCTCCTCCTCCACAAGATTCACGCTTTTACCCGCCCTCCTTGCGACTTCCGGTTTCGTGATCTTTATCCTGATTGCGTAATAAATTGCAAAAGCAAGGTAAATAACAGAAGCAGCAATGGCTTCAGTAATTGGAAAAATTGGTGGAATTACTGACTCATAAAGCACGAAAATAAAAACTGCTGTGGCCAGAATAGGCAGGACGTAATGTTCCGTGATATGAATGAGGTTATAGATTCCCTTATGCTTTTCCTTCAATCTTACGAACAGGGTCATAACACTTATATTCAGAAGGAAATGTGTAATTATTAAACCAAACAGGGCAAGTGTAGTTAAGAACTGAAAACTTGTTCCAAGAGATTCAGATACAACTGATCCGGTGGCAGTGTCAAAGAGAAGAGAAGAAATAGAATTACCAATAAGATAGTTTATGAGCAGTGTGCCGCCAATTGCCAGCAGGGATGCGCTGGTTCCTATGAAAATAAGTGCCTTGTGTGGAGTGACGTATTTTCTGTGCAATTCAGCAAAGTAATGCGGAAGGACTCCATCCCTACCCATGGCATAATAGACCCTGCCCGCATTTGACTGCATGGCAACTGAATCGGAGAATGCCGAATTGAATGCAACAAGCGCGAGCATAACGCCACCAGCGACACCAGCATATGCAGTTGCAACTATTATTCCCGGTATATTGGCGTNNATGATGCCATCAGTGAAACGCCCCAGCCAACTGTCAAAGCATACGCAACCTCTGTCAGTACAACACCAACGATGATCAGTCCAAAAACAAGGCTCTTCGTAATAGCCCTGCTGTTCGTCACCTCTTCCCCCAAAGGTGCCGATCCACCGTACCCGATAAAACTCGTTAGTCCGAAAATCATACCCAGTCCAAGCCCGGAAAGCGGACCTCCAACTTTGTTGAATAGTGAAGAATGAACGAACGGATTGAAAACAACCAGGGTATTGTCCTTTGATCCAATTATTATGATAGCTGATAGCACAGCGAGAAATATGACCTCAAAGAATGCAGCTATTCTGACATACTTCATCTGCGGCCTTATCCCGAATATTGAGAGTGTTATTGGCGCAAGTATAAACAAAAGTATGAACGGAATCCAGATCCAGCCAGGCAGAGTTACGCCGAGGAAATACTCCAGAACCCCTGGTAATACGACACCTCCAACATAAACCGGTATCGCAGCTGTGCTTGCGATCTGGTACATAACATAAAGAAGGCCGGAAGTAATTGCCGGTGTTGGGCCGAAGGCGGTACCTATATACCCATAGTAACCACCAGCACTGGCATGCCTCTTTGATAAGTGGTAAAGCGTGTTCACCTCAAGAAACATTGTTAATGTTGCAATCAGGAAAGCGAGTGGAGTCAAAAAAAACGCGAATGCTGCAGCCGATGTAATGAAAGCTACAGTATCACAAGCAGGTGCCATGGCTGCTATCTCTTCTGCAATAGCACCCCAAACTCCTACTTCCCCCTTTCTAAGACGGCTTTGATCCGGTGAGGGTATAATATCTGAAGGTTCATCACTTGCATTTGCTACCATTAAATCTTATTAGCATTATACTAATGTATAAAATGCTTTTCTTAGTAGACTCGGGAAAAATTTTCCGGGTAAATGAATATAGAAAGACAATTTCATTCACTATTTATGATGATGATAAAATTAGTATTCGTCCTATTAATAATGAAAAATATTGACCTCTTCTGAAAGAAGGATACTTATCAAAGAACGTGAATTCATTGACCAGCATCAGGATGCGGCTGTAATGCTTATAACTGATCTAAAGTCTGTACTTCTAATAGTCAGGAATAAAAGGGATGGTGACCCGTGGTCCGGGCAGATTGCCCTTCCAGGTGGATTCCGGAAGCCGCGAGAGGACCTAAGGTCAACCGCAGAAAGAGAAACAAAAGAGGAGGTTTACCTTGTACTGAAGGCAGAGGGTTACATTGGAACTTATTCAACGATGCAGGGAAAAAAGTCAGTCGGCGTATTTTACTCTACAGTAAAATCCAAGCCTTCAGCGAAACCCGGGGATGAAGTTTCGGAGGTTCACTGGGTCAGTATATCAGATTTCACAATGTCCACAATGGAAAACGGTTTTCCCTCCCTGGACTATTATGGTGGAAGAGTCTGGGGCTTAACTTACAGGATTCTCACTTCTGTCATGACTGACGAATAACCGATAAGAGTACAGATCATTAATGGTCTGTGTCTGTTTCCTCAGAGGATGTGAAGATATTTTTATTGCAATGTGCATTATTGGATTATGCAATCTAATAACGAGGGAAACATAATACTGGCAAAACTGGAATCAGGTGAAAATCTTTTTGATGATCTCAGAGAGATAACAAGGAAGTATTCAGTCAGGAGCGGGATGGTAGTGTGGGGGATAGGAATGTTCAGCAGATCCGATATTGGCTATTTTAACGGAAAGGAATACGAGCATAAGATAATAGAAACGCCAGGCGAGGTTGTTTCATTCCATGGAAGCATATCCGAGACAGAACCGACCTTTCATATCCATGCATCCTTGGCTCTGCCGGGTCACAATGTAACCGGAGGCCACCTCTTTGATGCTACTGTGAATCCACTTCTGGAAATCGAGATACTGAAACTTAATTCAGTTCATATAAACAGGGAGCTGAACAGCAGGAGCGGTCTTAAGGAAATGAAGGTATCATGACCAGTATCATTTATACCAGGATTTCATGTAGTCCTTATCTTCTATCCCCAGCGCTGTTTTTGTCAACTTCAGAGGTTCATACGCCTCTATCATAACCGCCTTTTCATCGGTTGATTTTGCGCCGATAATAGCCTCAACTGCACCTGGCTGCGGACCATGAATTATACCCCTGACATGGAGTGTTATGGATCCTGATTCTATTCCCTTCCTGCTCATGAAATTGCCTGATGAATAGAAGAGAAATTCATCTGTATCAATGTTGTTGTGGTAGTAGGATATGGGTATAGATCTAGAATGAAAGTCGAATGGCCTTGGTAGAAATGTGCCGACCATGAAACTCTTCCCAGAAAAATTTTCGTGGACTGGTGGCGGTTGATGCAACTTTCCGACTATTGGAGCCATTTTTTCAATATTAATTGCATACGGGAAAAGATATCCATCCCAGCCTACAAGATCGAATACTGGAGTATCCCTCTCCTCAACCATGTAATATGTGTCATAGTCAACGTAAACTTTATCGCTTACATTAGGCTGGGTTTTGCTGTAAAGAACGGGCAACCGGAAATCCCTTGTATAATACGGGGTACCCTCCCGTAGCTGACCATATCGGTTAAGATACCTGCCGGGCAGATCTATGCGGTCATATGTTTCCATGAATAATATTTCCGCATCACCTGAATATTCAAGAATGAAGGTAGTGCCTTTTGGTATGTAGACGTAGTCACCATCATAGAGATCAATTGATCCAAATGTAGATAGCAGCCTTCCTTTGCCTTTGTGGAAAAATAGAAGTTCCTCGACAAGTGCATTTCTAAGGTAAGAGGTCATTTTCTCTGCTGGCTTGGATATGCCTATCCTGATCCTGCTGTTCCAGAAAAGGTACTGCCTGCCGTTTATGAAGCTGCCTTTTCTCCCAAGTTTTGATGTAACAAGATGCCTGTGTTTCGTGCTGTTATCATCAGATGGATCAAATTCCCTCTTTTCCTCCCTGTTGATATCCCTGACACGTGTTGGTTCGCCAATATGGTATAAAAGAGAGTATATACCATCAAAACTTTCCTCTCCGAAGAGTTCTTCTTTCATGACAGCATCCCTTGAATCAAAGGTATGCCTGAATTCCGGTACCTTGCCCTGCTTGTAATAAAAGACCATTCCTATATCACCTTATTTGTTAATTCACCTATTATATCTGAACTTATTGTTACTGTATCTCCTCTCTTCAACCAGTCTTTGCCCGTTCCCTGCATTTCCAGTATTGTCCCGTTTCCGAAAGTACCGGTCATAATGACATCCCCGGGATATATGGTGGTTTCATCAGATGCCCTTTCGATAATCATTCCAAGATCAAAATGTATTTTTGACATATTGCTGCTACCATATTTCTTCCCGTTTACGATACCTGAAAGCTGTATATTGTATACTCCTCTGGAGATCTTATTACCTGCAAGCGAATCTATAGACAGGATAAAAGGGCCAAGCGACGTACCAAAGTCCTTTCCCTTTGCTGGGCCAAGTCCCACCCTTGTCTCTTCCCTCTGTATGTCCCTTGCACTCCAGTCATTTGCTATTGTAACCCCGGCAATATACTCCTCGTAATCATACGCTGAAATATTCTTTCCCCTCTTTCCGACAACGAAAGCAAGCTCCATCTCATAGTCAAGCATGTTAGTGTATTTTGGATATATCAGCGGTTCCAGGTTGGCGATTATGTTTTTCCTGTTGGAATAATAGAAAACCGGAAACTTATACCACTCATCAGGTATCTTTTCTCCCCTCGCCTTTCTGGCGTTGGAAACATGTTCCTCAAATGCAAAAAAATCCCTAAGAGATGTAACCTCCGGTACCGGCACGGAATATCCCTCGGGTCTATCATGAATGACAGTTTTTTCATCCGGACTTGATAGGAAATCATGCGCATTCCTGAGTATGTAATAAAAATCTCTGTCTATCTCGGATTCGCTCTTTGCTATGAGATCGGATACCGAATAATATCTGCCCTCATGATAAACAACTGTCTTTATTTCGCCACCGAATACAAGCCTACCAACAAGTACCAAGGAGTCACTACCCTAAAGGTTACCCCTCTTTGCCTGTTCCCTCTCTATAGATTCAAAGAGAGATTTGAAGTTACCCTTTCCAAATGAAATGGCCCCTCTTCTCTGAATTATCTCATAAAACACTGTCGGGCGATCACCTATGGGCTTGGTAAATATCTGCAGCAGATAGCCGTATTCATCCCTGTCTACGAGAATATCGAGATCCCTTATCTTGTCAACATCTTCTTTTATTTTTCCGACCCTTTCCTCAAGGTCATCATAATACACCTTCGGTGTCGGAAGGAACTCGACACCAGACTGTTTAAGCTTCTTGACAGTCTCTATTATATTGTCTGTCAGGAATGCAATATGCTGCACTCCGGGCGACTTGTAATAATCAAGATATTCCTGTATCTGTGNNNGAATATTCAGTACTTATATCTTTATCATCAAAGCTCATAAGCTGCTTGAACCCGAGGCCATTGATATAATAGTTTACCCAGTCGTCCATCCTCTTCTCTTCAACATTTCCAACAATGTGATCAATAGATTTTATCCCCTTTGGTTTGTGATCATCATCCACATGCTCGAAACCCGGAGGAAGATCCGAATCATAATCACCCAGATCCTGTAAAGAATGAATTGTTTCACCGAATGTCGGAATATAGCTCATCTTGACCCTCCCGTTGTCTGTCTTCACCGTTTCGATCTTTGCCGGTTTGATCAGTTTCCTTTTTTCTATCTCACTTATGGTGTAATCAATATCATTCACCTGGAAAGCGACGTCCTTAACGCCGTCTCCGTGCACATGAATGTGTTTCCCAACGTAATCGTCGGGGTTTATGAAACTTGTAAAGATAAAATTGGCATCACCCTGTGAAAGAAGATATGACACTCTATCCCTGATTCCTGTTTCCGGTCCGGCGTACCCTCTTAACCTGAATCCAAGCGCGTTCTGGTGCATAAACGCCCACTGTTTAGCCGACCCAACAAAAAATTCGACAGATTTAACTTTCTCAAGTATTGTTTCTTCAGGCATAATTTATAATTACTTTTCGTTAGATAACATTTTTGATTCTTGATTTCATGTGAATGCGAGAATAATGATTAGTTCTATAATCCGAAATTCCCGATCTTTAACCATCGTTCCAGAAAACGTTAAGGTATAAGGGCAATACCTATTTGTCAATGAAGGAAAAATCCCTTGGTATATCGCAGTCCCTTGTCGGTGCAACAATGTGGGGTGCATCAAGTGTCGCCATCAATTCACTGTTTTCTATCACTACAATCCCATATATTGTCCTGCTGTTCTTCAGACTTCTCCTGTCATCATTGATATTGTTTGTCTTCATCAGGCCACATTTTGATAAAAGGGCCTTATTCAGTATCTCGATTTTCGGTGTAATAGGCCTTTTCGCTGCCCAGCTGACCTATCTGGCCGCAATATATTATTCAAACGCGACAACTGCGACGGTTCTTCAGTACCTGTTCATGCCTATGGTGGTCATTTATGATTTATTCAGAAAAAACCGGCCTACCACTCTGATCCTGGTAATTTCGATTACTTTTTCATTTTTCGGGCTCATCCTGCTCTCGGTCAATTTCTACTCTACGGGAAGCCTTTTTGTTGTGAGTCCTGTTGGGCTCTTCTTCGGTTTAATGGCTGCCGTCAGCGGCGCGTTTTATACAATATATGCCAGGGTTCTTGTTAAGAAGGAGGGTTTTGAGCCGACTATCAGCATGGGCTTTCTCTTTGCCTGCATTCCTGCTACAATTTTTGGATTATATCCTTCGATAAGGTATATTTCAACCCTTTCTGCCATGCCACTTGGATCAATACTGACAATAGCAGGTCTGATCTTATTTGTTGTTATTGTCGGTACTGTTGGTGCCTTTTATCTGTACATAAAGAGTATGAAACACATAAATTCCAGCGACGCATCAGTTACTGCATCAATGGAGCCCATTTCTGCGGCTATTTTCTCTGTTCTGATACTTGACATATTCCTGACGGGGATTCAGTATCTGGGTGCTGCAATAATCATACTTTCAATATTTTTTATCCAGATTGATTCATCGAGAAACAGATAAGTACAATGTCCCTGACTATAATCATTTTAAAAGTCAATCAGCGGGTAATATCACTGAATCCTTAAAAGAGTGATATAAATTACCATTTTATGTCGAAGGAATCCGATCCAATTTACATGGAAGTATTCTCATTAGACTTCAGGCCCAGCTTTCACAGAGTCTCGCGTGAGCAGAAAGAGAATCTTCTCATGGAGATAAACCAGACTCTCTCTGCATTCAGGGACGGCGAGGTTTCGTTAAAACTATACAGATCGATAAGGTATGATGCATCCTTCATAGTATGGCTCTGCACACACAATGCAGACAGGATAGGCGATCTCGCGTCAGCCCTTAAGACTAGCAGCAAGGGATTTGTAAAGATTGTCATGGGACTGTTTTCCATTTATGATGAATCACCGTATCTGAAGAAGGGAGTTTCTCTTGACGATACCGTGAAAGAAGCGTCAGGGAAATATATCGTTGCTTACCCGATGTCAAAATCCAATGACTGGTACCAGTTGCCATACGAAGAGAGGAAATCCATAATGGCAGAGCACATCGGGACGGCACTGTCACACCCTGAGAACAAAGGTATCAGGTCATACACAACCTACAGTTTTGGCATATCAGATTCAGAATTTGTTGTTATATACGAAGTCGAAAACCTGGTTTCCTGGTCCAGAGTAACACAGAAACTCCGTGAGGTAAAGGCAAGGAAGTGGATCACGTCAGAGACGCCTGTTCTTGTTGGATACAGGATCGACAGAATCGAGTTTCCCGGCGGAGGTCACTGATTGGTATTATTCATTGTGAGATATTCGGAAATAGGCCTTAAAGGACCAAAAAAACGATCCAAGATGGAGAGGAGGCTGATAAGCAACATCAGATCTGCACTCGATAATATGGATATAAAAATAACGAGGGAAAGAGGCAGGCTGTTTGTTGAGGCATTGAAAGAATCGGATGAAATGCATGTGCAGGAATCGCTCTCACATGTATTCGGCGTTAAATCCTTCTCTAAATGCAAAAGGGTAAAATTCCGCGCACTTGATGATCTAATTGATCTTTCTTTCGAGGAATTCAGGGATTTTGTGAATGGGAAAAAATTTGCAGTCAGGGTGCGCAGGACCGGGAACCACGACT
>DAQB01000131.1 GCA_002502705.1 Thermoplasmatales archaeon UBA582
CAGGGGAATCGTATCAGGTCTTGGCGGATTGGGCTACAATGGAAATCTTATAAACAAGGGACTTGTGTTGTTGAGCAACCAGTGAACTTAACCCATGGGACTTATCTGCCGACGGTTTTGCGTGGTATCAGCTTTGCATCCAGAATGGTGCTATTTGAGCCGTTGAACATAACAGGGTTGAGATCGAGTTGAGAAATTAATTCTTTATTCTGATCGACGAAGCGAGATACATTCAGCAGGAAACTGACAACACATTCATGATCAACTTTTATGTTCCTGAAACCACCGTCAATGAAGTTGGAAAGAGCTGTTTCCTCGATCATCTCCTCGGCATCGTTCTTGTCAAGCGGGACTGATCTGAAAGAAACATCACCAAATAATTCAGCATATATTCCGCCAGTTCCGAACATCAAAAAATGTCCGAACTGCCTGTCCTCAACGACACCAACTATTGTCTCCACTCCCGTCAGTGACATCTCTTCCAGCATGAGTGAACTCTTCGGGAATTTGCTCTTCATCCTTTTGATTTCCTCCACTGCCTCATCCCAGTTCTGTATCCAGAGTTTAACCCCTCCCTTCTCGCTCTTATGTAGCAGGTTTATATCAACAACTTTCAGAGCTGCCGGATATTTTATGTTCTCCGGTTTTGCCTGAATATCCTGATCCAGGAGAATGTGATTTGGTACATTGAAATTATTTTCTTTGAGAAGATCCTTGAGGTGATATTCATCGTACTGGGAAGAACGGATCAGATCTTCCAGCCCCTTATTGTTCATCTGGAAACCTCCTTAGCATGTATTTACTGTATTTCCTGAGTGCAAGGCATGACTTGACGGCTCTCTGTATACTGGGGTATGAAGGTATTCTCCTCTGCTCAAAAGCTATGAGAAGATCCTTTGAGGTTTTGGAGCCAAGCACGCCAACTATAATCGGTTTCTTTCCAGTTTTAATTTTCTCAGAGATAACATCAACTATTTCTGGACCCATCTTTGGAGTCTGCGGGAGAGGATATGCGATAATGGCGTCAATCTCATGCGCTCGATCCAGAATGTCAATAAGTTTACCGAATTCTTCGACACTTGCATCAGCGGTCATATCTATCGGGTTTTCTGAGGATCCAAATGGAACGATTGTTTCCCTGATTTCTGATTTTGTGCGTTCTGTGAATTTGGCAAGCTGCAATCCTATGCCGTTCTTCCTCGATGATACGTAGTCGGATGTGACAACTCCAACGCCGCCTGCCNNAGGCCAAAACCCTGCCATAGTCTATCAGCTCAGTTTCATCATATGCCCTTATCGCGCCTGACTGTGAAATCAGGCCGTTAATGATATTATCATCAGTTGCCATTGCACCGGTATGAAGTGAAGCAGCTTTGGCAGATGCGGGTGTCCTGCCTGATTTCAGAATTACGATTGGTTTCTTTGGAGAGATTGTCTTAACCCTGTCAAAAAACTCCTTGCCTTTTGGTACACTCTCCAGATAGATGCAGATACTTGACGTGTTCCTGTAACCAACGAGGTAATCAAGCAGGTCTATCTCGTTGAGGTCAGCCCTGTTGCCAAGGTTGAGAAATGCGGATATTCCAACCCCGTATTCAGAGATTCCGTCCATTGTGAGAAGACCAAGAGCACCACTCTGAGAGATGAAACCAATATCACCTGGGACAGGGAAATTCATCCTTCCCTTTGAAGTGAGGGCCGTGTTTACACCGGAGTAAGGGAAATAAACCCCAAGAGTGTTTGGCCCAATAAGTCTTGTCTTTGTGGTTTTCAGGATATTACGGATCTCATCCTCTTTCTGTTTTCCTTCCTTCCCGGTTTCAGAAAATCCACCTGCGATTAATATTACGAACTTAGCTCCTACTTTTGCGCAGCTTTTGAGACTGTCTATTGCCTTTGACGCTGGAAGCGCTATTACAACCAGGTCTGGGGGTACCATCACTGAATCAATTGACGGTATTGTTGGAATCCCGAGTATTTCCTTAGAAGATGGATTTACAGGTATTATCTGGCCTTTGTAACCTGACCCTATCATGTTGACTAAAATTGCGTTTCCAATTTTTGCCGGATCTTGTGATGCACCTATTATGGCCACTGTTTTTGGATCAAAAAGCGAGTCAAACATATACTTCAAGTTTGAATTTAACTATAAATTTTTCTTTTAGGCAGCGGTTTTACCGCAAGAAAAACGCTCTTTACTCTTATTTGATAGTCAATATCTTTCCAGTTAATCAGAACCATTAAAACCATCTTTCAGACGATAGATTTGACTTTTATTCCCAGGAACCGCCTATTTCAATTCAAAATTCAGAAGTTTGATACGATATGTTTCTTTTTGCACTGAGCAATATTATCGATAAAGGTCCAGTCTGTCAACTGAAGATCAAAATATCAATTGAGGATAGCCTCACTGCTTATTGAAAGGGGCACTGCGAAAGCGACGGAGGTTTCCTGAGATGGCAAACATGGATTTCTTCAAGGTGGGAAGATAAATTTTGGCGAATATGTGTATGAAAGCATTGGGCATGTGGCAAAGATAAGGGAGAAACTGAAGGCAAGGTTCGGGGGCATATACAGGGACCTCGAGCTTGTCATGGTCAAGGCANNTGGTCACATACTGGGGTCAGTTGCACTCCCGCTTTTCTTCAGGAAAATCAAGATCAATGCTTTCTATCACGTAATAGTTCCCGCAATATATCTTGCAACCGCCATAGGCATTGGTTACAGTCTCTTCTTTCCATTCACCTACCCCGTTTATTATGCACCGATCATAATCATAGTCTGGGCTTTAATCGGGTTGTTGTTTTTAGCAAATGCAAAGAAGAAGCACAAAGCCTGGACAGATGTGGGACAACCATTTGCGGAGGAAAAATAGTTTATTTCTGTATATTTTGAATCAGATGGTTTGAAAGCCGATCAGCAAGTGCGTAAATGGTCAGCGAGGGATTGGCATCAATCACCGAAGGTATCAGGCTGCCGTCTCCAACGAAAAGGTTTGAGACGTCATGCATCTCATAGTTGGAATCCACAACCGATTTCTCCTTATTTTCTCCTATCCTGCAGGTTCCCTGCACATGATGGGATAGGTATACTGAATGCATCACTTCCCTTACACCGACAGATTGCATTGCTTCATATACAAGATCACGTGCCTTCCTGAAGTGCTCACGATCATTTTGCGTGAATTTCTTGTAGAGCTTCGTTTTGCCGGAATCATCTATTTCAACGCTCCCGTTATTCATGTCATGTGTGTTGATGAAAACACCGGCCATTTTCCTGTAGTCTTTCGTAATCCTCTTAAGTTCACGGCCCCATACTGGGTTTCCATCAGCATCCAGAAGTGTATCGGTGAATCCGATGGGTGCCTCGAAAACAGTTGATGCTTCCAGCAGGAAACCGCCATTCTTTTCCAGTGCAAATTCTGATATGTTTGCAGAAAGAGGATGGAGTATCCAGTTGTATAGATCTTCATCGAATACTCCATACATCACAGATCCAATGTTGACACCAAGATTCTGGCCAATCTGCATTGAACTTTTAGTGTAACCGGTTTTTTCCCTTATCCCTGATCTGAGGAGAATCTGCGGCGTTTGAAGAGCACCGGCAGAGAGTATGACTGCCTTTCCTGACATGGTTCCGGTGTTCCCTTCTTTGTCCCGGTATTTGATGCCATAAGCTTCCAGCGGCTTATCGGTGGATGATTTTCTGGTCATAACCTCTGTCACGAAGGTATCTGGATATAGATCGACTCCATTGTAGATTGCCGGTATGATATAGGTAACAAGACTGCCAGTTTTGGCATTGGTTGGGCATCCAAAGAGGCATGCATTCTGGTTGCATGCGGGAGTAACAAAGGCATCAACGGGTGAGAGAGGATGGCCTATCCGTTTGAATCCCTCCGCAATCTTCTCCGTTCCCCTGTCCCATTCGGTATACTTGCGGATCTTGGTTTCCGTTTCGATCCTTCTGTAGGACTGATCCAGGTCGCTGTATGAAATAGGCTCATTGCTGAAATTAAGCATGCCGGTCTCATTATGCCAATTATCAATGTTTTCTGGAAATGCCCGGTGTGCAACTGCTGTAAAAATAGTTGTGGAACCACCTACACAACGGCCCATTCCAAGCATCATCTCCTCTGTTGGTTCATTATTATTTCTCTCATGGTTTGATGTCCAGGTTGATGGCCACCAGAGCTTTCTGACTGCCTGGAGCTCAAACCTGTTGAAGCTGTCAGGCCCATAAAAACTTCCGGCCTCTATTAAAGCCACGCGTTTGCCTGTGCCTGAAAGACGGTATGCAAGTAATCCGCCCCCGGCCCCTGATCCTACTATTATATAGTCATAATCATTCATTACTTCATTACCTCGAGATTATAATCATTCCTTGCCTGACTGCCCAGTCGTATTTTTATTCCTTCTGTATATCTCCAGGAAAGACCAGTCTTTGTTTAGGCCGGGTATCCCCTTGCCACCATAGTTCATCCAGGCCCATGCACCGATCCCGTCATACCATGGATCTGTATAATCAGAGTAAAAACCCATGATGCAAAGAGATCTCACCAAAAGGAAACTGAGGCGCGAGGCTGGATCGGTGTGCATTTTTTTAAAAAGCGCTGAAATCTCATCCTGATTAAGATCTGAAAGTTCTTTTCCAAAAAATTTTTTGGGATAATCTTGAAAGAGTGCGATTCCGCTTCTTAATTCCTCCTTTTCAGTTTCAGACATATTTCCAAATTCAGAATCAATGTAGTTTACAGTCCCAACAGCAGATGCGCCAGGTTCATCCGGGCCATTTCCGGGTATCATAATATCTGCTATGAGTTTTAAGATTTCATAATCTTCTGCACTCAGGTAATAAGGAGGGGTTACTTTCATAATATTCACCAGACTTATATAGTGTAACTGGGGATAGTGCTTTTTAATAAAACCTTTGGGCTATTTCCTTCCGCCTGCGCGAATATTTAATATAACCCTATCTTGATTGCGATAAGGTGGATCAGATGAAGGCTGCAAGACTTTACAGATACGGGGAGAAACTACGGGTATCGGATATAGATCTTCCATCTGCAATGAATTCCGGTGATGTAATTATCCGCACAGCAGCAGCCGGGATATGCAGAACAGATATTCACATAATTGAAGGTCTGATGAAAGAGAGCATGAATTTTCCGGCCCTGCCATATACACTGGGCCATGAAAACGTTGGCTTTGTGGAGGAGATAAACGGTGATGTCCGGGGCATAAAGGAAGGGGATCCAGTAATACTTCATCCACAGAACTCCTGCGGGTTTTGCAGGGCATGCAGATCCGGAATGGACATGCTTTGCGATAACGGCTTTTCTCCGGGACTGGATGGNNCAGAACCGGAAGCAGGAGCCTTGTGAAACTGAAGCGATCAACTGACCTGGTAGGGGCTGCGCCGCTTGCAGATGCTGGAGTAACTGTTTACCATGCACTGAACAAGGTCATGCATGCGATACCACCCGACGGGAATATTGCAGTGATCGGTACCGGAGGGCTAGGGCAGATCGCTGTTCAGGTATTAAAATGCCTGACCCAATGTAATATCCTAGCAGTTGACGCTGACGAGAAGAAAATAAGAATTGCAGAGCGTCTTGGCGTCAAGGACACAATACATTCTGCAGGAAAAGATTTTTCCGGTGAACTCTTAAGATTGACAGCAAACATCGGGGCAGATGTAATTTTTGACTTTGTTGGGGATTTTGAAACTCCACAATCCTCAATTAAGGGATTAAGGAAGGGTGGTGTATATTCAATAATAGGGTATGGAGGTGCATTGAATGTTCCAACTGTAAAACTCGTTGGATCTGAAATATCAGTCATGGGCAACCTTGTTGGAAGCTACAATGACCTCGATGACATAGTCAAACTGTATGAAAAGGGAAAAATCAGGTTGAACGTTGATAGGTTCAGGTTAGAAGAGATAAACGAAGCACTGGAAAAACTTAAAAGTGGATTAATTGATGGAAGAGGAGTTGTTGTATTCTGATTCAACTGTCCTATCATGTTAGTGCGAACAAACGATAATAATTAGATTTAAGTATCACATTTTAACTAATAACAGAAACCCAATATTACCTAACATTTTATAAATTCCGTCGCTATAACTAAGTATGGATTATAAATTCATAGAAACAGCACAGGAAGGCAGGGTCCTTACAGTTACCTTTAACAGGCCGGATAAACTGAATTCATGGAATGAAGGTCTTGTCGACGAACTTACTCATCTGTTATCTGAATCCGCGATGGATTCTAACATAAGAGTTCTGATAATAACTGGAAAGGGAAAGGGCTTTTCAGTTGGCGGAGACCTTGACGAATTCCTCAAGTATGATGCAGCAGGAATTGAGAAATTCAACAGGAAGGTGATTGATCTCTTCAGGCAGATGGAGCATCTCAGGAAACCAATCATTGCTGCAGTAAATGGTTTTTGTAATCTTGAGACAATACAGGCAGTTGATCTTGTTGTAACATCAAACAAGGCTAAATTTGGGTTACCAGAAGTGAATGTTGCTATCAGCCCGGGTGCCGGAATACTTGTCAGACTGCCGAGAAACATAAGTAAATTGAAAGCAAAGGAAATTGCACTTCTTGGTGAGTGGATGACTGCTGATACAGCCCTTTCGCTTGGGCTTGTCAACTATGTAACACAACCTGAAGAATTGCTGACAAAGGCTGCAGAAATTGCAAAAACACTGGCAGAGAAAGCTCCTCTTGCAATGGGTGCTATTAAGGCTGTTATCAACAATGGCCCGCATCTTGGAACAGATGAGGCTATGGAATATCAGCTTAAGGAAAATTCCTCTCTTTTCTATACTGAAGACCTGAAAGAAGGTGTTCAGGCTTTTCTTCAGAAGAGAAAGGCTTCCTACAAAGGGAAGTAATCCGTCGAGATAATTATCCGGGGAATTTTTTTATGAAAAATTTGCAGTATCTTGGCGAAATTGCTGATAATCTGGGAAAAGAATATTTCAATTCTGTCTGCAATAGCAGGCAATTCCCCGAGGATCTGTGGAATTCGCTGGGCAGACAGAAACTCTTTGGTCTTTTGGTTTCAAAAGGAAATGGAGGAGATGGTATTGAGCTCTCAGATTTTGTTGAACTTGTCCTGGAATTCAGCAAGCAGTTCGGGACTTTTGGCTACCTCTTCATAGCACAGAACCTGTCGGCGAAGATGTTCAGTGATTTCGGAAACGAGAAACTCAGGGCATTTCTACCTGACCTTATTTCTGGAAGAACCAGGATTAACCTTGCGCTTACCGAACTGGAATCTGGGTCGGATGCTTTCAGCATCAAGACAAAAGCTTCCAGAGAAGGTGACAATTTCATAATCTCAGGAAAGAAGCATTATGTTACAAATGCAAGGAATGCAGATCTTCTCATGTTGGTTGCAAGAACATCATTTCATCAGGAGAAACAAAGTTCAGGTTTGACAACTTTTGTTACTACAAAGGAACAGTATGAGCCTTCTGACTTCATAAATTTAGAGAAAATGGGACTTGACTTTCTTCCAATCTATTCGTTGCAGGTTAATGCTGTTAATGTACCCAGGGACATGATACTTGGCGAAGTGGATGAAGCATGGAAGATGCTCTCTAACACCTTTGTACTGGATCGTATTTTGCTCGCAGCCATGTTCATCGGAATGGGTGAAATGGCACTGGGTATTGCAGTGCAGTATGCTAAAGAAAGGAAGGTTTTCGGTAAGGCTATATCGTCGCACCAGGGGATACAGTTTCCTATCGCCGAATCGTATTCTTTCCTGCAGGCTGCTAAATCACACGTCAGAAGCGTATCAAAAATCTGGGATGATGGACTGATTAAATCTAACAGGGATGCCCCATGGACTGCTTATTATACATCGATTAAGGCAGCATATGATGCCATTGATTGCTCGCTCCAGACTTTTGGCGCATACGGGTATGTATCCAGTACGGTGGAGAAACTCTTCAGAGACATAAGGTACTACCGGATTGGCCCCATTTCGGAACAGATCGCACTTTCAAATATAGCAGAGAAAACACTGGGGATGAGGGAATAATTTATGATAAAATTCATTAATGCTGAGAATGCAATGAAATGCACCGATTTCGTCGAGTTCTCATCATACCTTAAGGGAGAGATGATAAAGTATAACGATAACCTGAATCCGACAAGAGAATTTTTCAGCCTTCCAGATATCTCAGCGGTCTGGCTGAATATGTCGATTCTCGATCGCTCCAGAGATGCCTTTCTCGTGAAACTTGTTTCTGAATACCAGAAGAACCCATCAATTTCAAGGGAGAAAGTTACCGGTATTACGATGCTCGCAAGGGCTTCGACTGGAGAAATTATGTCATTAATGGATTCAAATTTCGTTACGGGATTGAGGACAGGTGTTCAGGCAGCCCTGTATGTTAAAATGATGCATCATTCGGACGGCGGAGTCCTAGGAATCATTGGGTCAGGAAATGAAGCATATTTCATCGGGCTGTCCATCCTGAAGACTGAAAAATTTGAGAGTGTTGTTATATACAGCCCAAACGAAGCTCACCGACAGGAACTTTCAAGGAAGCTCTCGGGTGAATGCCGAACGGCATATACGGCAGAAAGTGCCGATGCTGTTATTACGATTTCGGATGTTCTTGTTCTAGCAACCAATTCGTCCAAACCGGTTATTTCAGGGAAAAACGTTAAAAAAGGGGCGATTATCGTCAGTATAGGAACACTTCCGGACAGGAAGGAACTGGACGAGGAATCTATAAAGCGAGCCAAGACATTGACTGCAGATCTCAGGTCGCATGTACTGAAAGATTCCGGTGATATGGCCAATGCGATCAAAAAGAAAATCATTTACGAAAGAGATGTAAATGAATTCAGAGAAATTATACGGGGAATGAAATTTACAGAAAGAAAAGAGGGGGATCTCCACATATTCAAGTCTGTCGGGTACGCTGAACTTGATCTCATAGCTTCTTTATACTTGCACGAAAAGGCTGAAAAACTGGGACTGTATGAGAATATCCATAACTGATTTTTTCCATTAGAGTACTATTTATTTCGGCATAATCATGCATATTCTGTATGGTGGAAACAACGTGCATTCAGAATGATGGGGGCATTCCCAGAATATGTCTGGATATGAGCGAAAGAGCCATCTGTTCTGATACGGGGCCTACGCGGAAAAGGCGGAGATTTCTCCAGTGCATCTCGATGCCCATTTCCACTGCGAAAGCCATGCCGCCGAATACCTGCATGGCATGATCAGCTATCTGGAAGGCTGAATTTGCTGCAAGATATGCACCTGCATTGGCCTCGAGAACGTAATCCTCACCCCTGTCATGCTTGGCCGCCCCATCGCGAATCAGCCTCCAGCTTGCTTCACTCGCTATCTTACCCTGGGCGAGCGGAAACTGAACT
>DAQB01000153.1 GCA_002502705.1 Thermoplasmatales archaeon UBA582
ATAATACTGAAAACATTGCTTTTTCGCGTATGCCTTTTCTTGCAGCTGCTGCCATCAATTTCTCTTTTTCCTCAGGCGTGCAGTATTTGATTCCAAAAGTTCCATATTGCCTGAAGTACTTGAATGGAGGAAATCTCTTATATTTGCTCCAGCGGTTCAAAATACGGATATATCCATCAGCTGTCTTGTTTCCCCTGGATTGCCATACACTGCGTATAAAGCCCTGTAAAGCTATCCTATCGTCGATATCACAGCGTTTACTAACATATCGCATTTTTGACATGGTAAGCTTTACTGTACCTGGCGAAAATCTTAGTTCATCGATCAAGAATGTTTCAAAGTCTTCCAATTTATCCATTAAAGCACCTCCTTACAACTTGGGTAAGTGCATATTCCGTGATGCCTTGCCTTTGAAATACAGCTATAACAATATTTAGCACGGGTTTGCGTATGGATTACCACTTTTTTCCAGTTATCGAGTAAACCTTGGGGCAGCACAAGCGTTTCTGCTTCATTAAAGATCATGCTTTAGCCTCCTCATCCAGTGACTCACCAAGTCTTTTTTTGTAATCCTTTATAGCAGTTCGCATCAGGCCTGAAGGGCTGATCTCGCTATGGCTTCCGAAAAATTCCAAATCTCCTTTGGAGAGGGTAATAGTAACACGTTTTTGTCTCATCTCAACCACAAATCACATTATACGTTATTGGTATATAAATATTCACACTTAACGTTAAGTGTTAATTAACGTTGAGTTAATTTACCATTACATATTATGTTATCTGTTATGATAGATTTAGGAAAGTACGGTAAACATACTCAAGCTATTTTACTTTATATTTATGATAATAATGAAATCCCGATCACACGGTTAAGCGAATTGGTAAAAAATTCACAAACATATTCACGTACCGTTCATTTGTTGGAGAATGATGGCATAATTAAATCGCGCGAATTTGTTCATAATAGATTATATCGTATGATATCACTTACCGCTAAGGGTAAAGCCCTTGCAGAATCACTTAAACAGACTGAGCAGGTATTATCTAGTTCAGATTCTTCTCCTCTTCATATATTACCTCCCAACTACGAAGATCAGTTCAAGAACCTTTCTTCCAATGTCCACTTAAATGTTCTCGATGATCGCATAGCAATCAAGGATCTTAATTTTGATGGTGCTGGCTATGACCGTGTGGTGTTGGTTCATTTAAAATTGAATGGAAACAACATCGTTCGGCTCTGGTGTGAGGTAGATCAAACCTTTGACTGTGTGCATACAAAGTATGCTTGGTCTCTTCCCGATGTCCAGGCCATGGTGCAGGTTCAGTATGCAAGAGGGAATGTTAAAAAGGCGAATTCTAATGGAAATTAAAAACGTTGAAATTAAGCCTGTAGATGATAATGAACCACAGCATATAAAACCCACACTTCACGTAGAAGTGGAATTGGAGTATGGAGCTTCCCAAGAAACGTTGTTAGATATTTATGGTGATATAATAGTTGATAAGAAAATTCTTGCTTCGATTAAAATTAATGAAATTCCAGACTCTGAATTGAAACCGAAAATTGAGGAGGGTAAAAAATTTGCACCAACAAAGCTAACAATAAATGGATATATTGAACTTGACAGAGAACTTGTTGATTATATTGAAAGAAGCAGGGATTCAAATCCAGAAAGAGATGTTATTCTTAATGTTAAATTGACTGCTTCTTATCTGGAAAATAAAGCTGTTTTATCTTACGTAACTGAGCTAGCTCCCTCACTATTAAATCAGGACCCATTAAAAATAATTGGTAGTATGTATAGTAAGTATGTATCTAATGACTTTAGTCTTTTGGCTTATGCATACCCATACCCACCATCCTCCTATCATCAAGGTAGGTCTAACCTCAATTTGATATCTGCTTCTGGTACTGGAAATGGGTATATCGCTCATAAATCATTAACAAGGGAACTTCAATGTAAAATACCATCTTCTAAATGGGTTAACAATTATGCTCCAAAGCTAGGAATAGGTAATTTTCTCATTTTAGAAATACCATTTTATAAAAATTCCGATAATAATACCATCAACGAAGCGTTGAAATTAATAGGTGAAGCTGAAAAAGATTATAGGGCTTGGAATTCCAAAACCGTACTTTTCAAATGCAGGGATGCGGTGGAATTATTAGGAAATACAATAAATAAAAATAGTGATGCCTGGAAGAAATTCCATCGTATCGTAGAAGAAAGTGATAGGGGATTGTTTGGTTTTCTCTCTCTTGGAGGACATACATTGCCACGAAACAAAGGGGGCGGTAATGAAGCAAAACAGTTGGAAATAAAAGACCTTAATCCTGAAGTAAAACAATACGATGCCGAAGCTGCATTATATTTCACTAAAATTTTAGTAAAGTATACAGCTGAGCTGCTAAAGGGGGATATGGTGAGGTAACCATGGAAAAAAATAATGGTAGACCCTATATATTTTATCCAATGCGAATCTTGAGCACAGATTTTAAATGGAACTTGACTAAGTTTCAGGACGGTACGCGTCTCGACAAAATCAAAGCTAATATTTATAAAGTACCATATCACGGTGAAGAAATTTTATACTCACTTATTACAGAAAAACCCTACTGGAAAGATGATAATGGAAATGATATCCCGGGTGAAATAAACTATGGAGACATTATATTCGGGAGGTTATTAAGGCTAAGGAATGAAGCTATAACTAGAATAGATCTTGATCTTACGCAGTTGCAGGAGGAAATATTAACTAGTTCAAACTCTAAATATTTGCTAGAATCTACATATTTTGCTATAGACACTAAAACCAATATTATGCTTGGGCAGTACAATAAAGATTCAGTTAATGTATTGACTAAGAGGCCTGGTAAAATTTTTGACAATTCTTTGCAAAAACTCAATTTAAACAGCAAATTTCAAGGTATTGAACCTATTCCAACAGATGAGCTTATACAGGCTATTATAAAGCATGAATCACTTGTATTTAATTACCGACTCTCTTTTCAAGATATTAATTTAAAATATTTAGAAAAAGCAGTCGGAATGACAAGTGAGCAATTAAATTATATATTAGAACAAAACAAGTTTAATTTAATCATGTCCATCTCACTCAACAATAATCCCCACTTTACTGAAAAATTATTCGATAACTTAAAAAATGCCTTCCACAAGGATAAGAATTTCAATAAATTAAAAATATCGACGGAAGATGGAGTTTTTGATCTATTCAATGAAAATTTTCTATATTATCCACTGCATATAGACATGCCTGAGATGAAAGATTATAAAGATTATGAGCAATTTAGGGACAACGTCCAGAAAGGCATGGTTGAACTTCTACGGAAACATAATAAAGAAATTTCAAATATTATGGGCACCCAGTATAAGGATACAAATCTAGACGATTTTTAATTATTTTTATTAACAAATTACTGATTTATTAATCTATTTCTTATACTCTTAAACAAAATAAAAATCTCCCTAATAAGGAATAAAAGGAATCCCATAGAGAATACCGCAAAAAATGTCGTGGCCAATAAAATGGCATAATAAATTTCAGTATTGAAAAATATGTAAGTCATAACTGATAATATGACAGTACAAAATTGTATGATTAGCGTTATATAAAACATTTTCCCAATATTGTCAAAGGTATCTGTTGCCACATAGTCTCTTCGTATATTAGGTGTGATTGCAACCAGGATTGCAAATGAAGTAAAGGTTAATCCCAGTAAAGTTGCCACAATTGTACCAAGAAAAGGTATAACAGACCTGGGTAACTCATTTAACTCTTTACGTGAAAATATAAAAAAGATCGCCCATATTATAATTAAAATTATTGTTAGTTTTATATGCGTTGACCAATATTGCCATATTCTATTAGTTTTTTTTATTGGATTATTATTCATTTCAGATTAATCTATATCCCTCCTGTTTATAAATATTATTGGTCCAAACTTGCAGAAAATAAAAATACATAAAAATAAGAAAATTAAAATTCAATAAGGGGATTCTATCTTATATCAGGAGATTAACAATGATGGATACACAAGATGTAGAAACATATGATATATTCATTAGTCATAGCTATGACGATTATGAGAAAGTTAGTTCATATTTATACTACCTGAAAGATGAACTACATGGTTTTGGAAAGTTTTTCCCTGTTTTTATAGCCCACGAAGATATAATGCCATCTAAAAAATGGCAAGATGAAATAGTCAGGGTCATAAAAAGAACAAAAATATTTATAGCATACTTAACCCCAAATTTCAAAGAATCTAAGTGGTGTGACCAGGAATCAGGGTTTGCATGTGCGACAGATCAGTTAATAATATCTCTGATGGACGGAGCTAAACCATATGGATTTCTAGAACAATACGAGGGCATGCGGATGCCGCCAGAACTTAAATACGGTTATAATAGTAATTTGCAGAAATTTGCTATATCAATTGTCAAACTGATATATAAGGATGAGAGATACAAAGGAATGGTAAGGGAAAGAATTTTTGAACACCTTATGGACATTTCCACCTTTGACCAGGCTAATTTAGTGTTTTCATTGTTAAAATATTGGAAACCATTTACAGAGGAAGAAAAAAGCTCTATACTTAAAGCATACAAAGAAAATAACCAGATTAACCAGGCAGGCTTAGCAATTTCATTCATTGAAAAACTGGAGCATGACTATTAAATTATAACATATCTATTCTATACAAAGTTATGTAACAAAGGATTATGAGTATAAGAGGTTCTGTTCCCCGTGCAAAACTCTTCGGGCTGCAGGGTGTGGAATTGAGATATTTCCCAACGTTGGCCCGTCGTTTTCGCTTTGATCATCAGAATGATTGCTTAGGGATGATACACTATCAGGCGAATCAGATATGTATGATCCGATCAGAGTGGTATCTCATCAGGAAGTTGGGCATGAAGCAAGAGCCAGTCCGCGTTCTCCCTAAGAGCTTCCATAGCGAGTTCTTTGATGAGATCTGTATCGTAATCCTCGTCTCCAACTTTCCATAGATTTACTGCATTTTCATAGATATTTTTCATCCTCGAATGCTCCTCTGCAGTTTCTCGCATCGCGCTACGTTGGGCATAAGTCTCGATCAGACCAGCGACGAATGGCAGCAATACTATCAGCATAGTGGATATTGACAGTGTATTAAAGTCGTGGAGGAAATTCAGGACAATTGCCACTGCAATTGATACAATGCCTGCGAAAAAGAGAACGTCTATTATAATTCTCATCCTACCAACGTTTGTTCTGTTTTTTTCACTTGATTTGGAATAATAGGTGTACTGCCTGTCAATCCAGTATTTTTTGATAGAGTCCAGATCCAGCACGCTCTGGGGATCGAAGACGTTTGCAGATATCATTACTGACCTGACCCACTGCAGATGCTGTTTATGTTTTCTGAGATAATAATCAACCACATTCTCATTAAGTCCTGCAAGTCTGAGGAAGAATTCGACCCTGAGACCCTCGGCGAGGGCTCTGTACTCAACATACAAGCTGTGATGCCTATGAGAAGGGTTCTTCACCGTGAAAAATATTGCAAATGCCGTGTAAGCAAGAAAATACACAACGAGAAAGATAAAAACATGAAAGAAGCTGTACGCTAAAAAAAGACCAAATAGAATCGCAACAGCGATGAAAAGAAAGAACTGGAATCTGCTCCAGTTCTTCCTGTGTTTTATAGCCAGTAAATCCGCCTCCGCATATAAGTGGGAAATGAATTTCTCTTTCTCTATTACCGATGAGCCAAGATTCTGCCTTGACTTTTCAATTTCTGTGTCATTGAGACTTTTTATCTTCTTATTGAATCTGTCAATTTTACTGAACACACCTTCCTTGCCAAAGAAAGTGTCACCATTTGTTTCCTTGGGCAAAAGCATCTTGATTTCTGGGTTGTACGGTGCAGATGGAACAAATTCTTTCTTTCTTCTCGTTGGAATATGGTACACTGGACCAGTGTCGGGGAGATCAAGGGCCCTGCGGTGAGGCTCATACTCTTTCGGTATGCCACCAAGCTGAAAGTTGACTATTTGGGAAGTACCACTGGTATGCCCAGTGTTCTTTCCATCCCACAGCGTCATCAGAACTTGGCAGTGCTTGACTATGAATACACCAACATTTTTGTAACTTTCATCCCGATCGGGATCTCCTTGATTTAGCGATTCGGATTTAGCTTTTCTAAGAGGTGGTTCAAAGTGTCCAAGTGCTTTTTTAAGATAATAATCAAATTCTTCTTCCGAATCAGGAAAATCGGTCTTGTAGTCATTCACTGAAAGAGGGAGTGTAACAATGTAATCAATATTCTCCTCGATTGCCACCTCTGCTGCGAGCCTATCTGTGCCCTCGGCAAGAGGGGTCAGCAGCAATAGAGGAGTACTCGGTAGTTTGTTCCTCAGTTCGTCGAAGACCTCTTTAATCTTCTTCTTCAGCATATCTCTGTCCTCAGGAATGATATCCCTATGCCCCGTTATCCCAACAATAAGATGAATGTAACGCTTACTGGATTCACTTGACAAAAATATCACCTCCCTTTCCTGAACTTATCGATCCGCTTTAAGATAAAATCCAGCTTCGACACCTCCGAAGAATATCCAAGTGTTTTATATATTTTACGAGACATTTCTACATATTCTTTAGCCAAATCGAACTTCCCCTGACGGGAACAAAGCCACCCCAGTTTGCACAGATCCCTTGCGACATCCAGATTTTCATCTCCAAGAGTTTTCCTGTGGATCTCGAGTGCCTCTTCATATAACGGCTCTGCTTCAATATACCTTCCCTGCTTGGAATAAAGCGCTCCCAGATTGCCCAGGCCCGTTGCCACATCTAGATTTTCATCTCCAAGAGTTTTCCTGTAGATTTCGAGTGCCTCTTCATATGACGATTCTGCTTTATTATACCTTCCCAGCTTGAAATAAAGCAATCCTAGACTGTTCAGATCCCTTGCGACATCCAGATTTTCATCTCCAAGAGTTTTCCTGTGGATCTCGAGTGCCTCTTTTAATAACGGCTCTGCTTCATCATACCTTCTCTGACGGTAATAAAGCGATCCAAGATTGCCCCGACCCGTTGCCACATACGGATTTTCATCTCCAAGAGTTTTCCTGTGGATCTCGAGTGCCTCTTCATATAACGGCTCTGCTTCATCATACCTTCTCTGACTGGAATAAAGCAATCCCAGATTGTTCAGAACCGTTGCCACATCCGGATTTTCCTCTCCAAGAGTTTTCCTGTGGATCTCGAGTGCCTCTTTTAATAACGGCTCTGCCTCTCCAAGGCACCCCTCATCATAAGCTAAAGTTGCTAATCTCATCACAAGTCCTCGTTCATTGGAGCCAGAGAGATAAGAACCATACAACCGAATGATGCCATCACAGAAGTCTTGTAAGCTGAATCTGAGGTAGGATAGAAACTCATAATATTTTGATTCATGGCGATCTTCTGTGAAGGCAATAAACACTTCCATTTTTCCAAGGTATTTCTCAAGTTTATCTTTTTCATCATTCATGCGCAACTGATAGGGTAATTCGTATTCCTTGCGTGAGTCCTCTGTTTCCTGTAACTCAAACCACTTGATTATCCTTTCCCTTTCCCTTATCCCTTCCTCTTTAGAGGATAGGTATACCCTGTTAACTGCATCCTTAAGTGAAGCATGAAAGAAATCTATTAGCCCGTCCTTCTCGGAGAGATGATAATCTAGTTCATTCCTGAGTATCAGGAAGTCTATCTCTCTCATGCCTGTTATGTGAAGTATCTCGTCCTGAGAGAGCCCATTCCTCGAAACTGAGATCGAAGTGAGGAAGTGCTTTACTGCATCTTTACTTCCACTGCGATACTTCTTAAGCACTGACTCCAGTCTTTCAATCATTGAGCCGTATAATTGATCCAGGTCTGTCATCCGAAGATATTTTTCGATTTGCCCATCCATGAAATCATTCTGTGTTCCAGAACTCTTGAGTTCGTTTATTCTCACAAGTTCGTCCAGTAAAGTTCTCAAATAGAGTGGGTTGGCTGCAGGAGATGAAGATGCAATTTTATTTGCCTGTTTCTCTGTCAGTTCCTTTCCATAGACTCTGAGCACTTTGTTTATTATTGCTATCCTCTTTTCTGTTCGCAGAGAGGTGAGCAAAATCCCCCTGTACCAGAAAGCCTTAATGTATCCCATTGCCGGGGTGCCGTCCCTGCAGGATACCAGTACCCTTATCCTTGGAAGGTATGCTAGAAACCTGATATCCGTAGGAACTGGAAGCTGATCGAGGCCATCGATTAGCACGAGGGCCCTTTCCCAGTCTGGAAGTAACGTTATCCATCCCGGCAGAGCATTCATCATTTCGTCATCTGAAGTTGGCATCTCCTTTTCAGGAAGTTGTATATTCAGCGATTCTAGTCTCTCCTTGACCTCCCAAAGTATCCTNNGTTCCCGCCTGCACCGATGTAATGCTCTATGATCAGTGCTTCAGGATGTTTCTCCTCATAATTTCTTTTCACATAAGCAAGCATGGAACTCTTCCCTATTCCCGTCGGCCCAGTTACTAGGACTGAACGATCTTTTTCAATGGAGTTGAGTATATTTACTACTTCATTCCCGTCAGGTAGATAATTTCTCAGGAGGAATGACGAATATTGCTCTTGAAGATCTCTCTGCTCCTCAATGGCAGATGGAATCTTATCCTTTGGGTAGAGGGTATCAAGCATCTTCATGAAATCCTCCCTGATCTGATCCCCCAGTTCCTCTACTGTTGAGTATTTATCTCTCCAGTGCCACGTCGACTCTGGTTTTCTTATTTCTTTTCTGAGGTTGTTCAAGCGAGTACTGTATTCTTGATTTTCTTCTCTCAATTCGATGGATTCATCAGACTTAAAATAGAAATATGAATATTCGGAAAGTTCTGGACGGGAAAGTACTCCGTACTCCACCTCAATATTAGTAAGGCTCAACCCTCTGTCGATCCAGTCCTTCTTCTGAGAATCTGTAATATTCAAAGACTTGACATATTCGTCTCCTGCCGGGACATGACCATAAAGACCCGCTATTATACCTATGAAGTAAGGCCTTGCATTGTCTATCTCTGAAAGGCATATGTCAAGAACATCCATGATTGATTTCTCGTCAGTGATTCCCCACCTGAGGTCAATTACAGTCAATGTTACTCCCCTCTCCCTTGATGTTCTGATCAATTCCTGAAATATGATGCTGGTGAGGTAGTTTCGTTCATCATTGAGGTCTCTGAAGGTTGATGAAAGGAATATTCGTATTTCTCTCCTATTTTTATTCACACTTTGTTATATTGCCTGTCTAAATAAATTTAACGCTTTGCTAGGGTGTTAAGCAATTAAGGATAAGGATCAAATCAATTCACTACCGTATCCTTCCTTAGAAAGAAATTTGTGTGTAATTTCACGACAGCCCCTGCATCTGATATCTGAATTTATTTGCCATTATGAACTCTCCCAGGATTCGAAGAGATTTCGCAAGGAAGTACAAGGGCAAACGGTCACCAATAAGTGGCAGGATATTTGATGGAAAACTTGCCTTTATTACTACAGCTTCTGCATTTGGGAAGAGCTCCGTATATGATAGAATTAAAATATCCCGGGGGCCGGAAATGATTCATGCTGGTTGGTCAAGTGGTTCCGGAGAGTTTCACCTTTTTTCTGATTTCTACAATGAGTTAACATCCTTGGTGAGGGAATATATCAAAGGACAGAAAAATCCATTATGGGGAAGCGGTGTTCGAAATAGGAGGGTTGTAATATGCGCTGCGCTAGACAAGCTAAATCTGCCAAGAGAATTGATTTATCATAACATTAAAAGAGAGTTGTTTGCAATGCCATTAGGGCATCGTTCATTTGAATTCTTAAGAGGAGAAAGTAAAAGTATAGGGTACTTATGATATCAGTCAGCATGAGATTGTTGATTTCATAAGAAATCGCTGGATGCTTCCAAGGAGTATACGTGATAAAAGATACCTGAACTTTAAAAAGGAACAATATTCTATAATAGCGAATTATGATAGGTTCTTTGACAAGGATGAGAGCAAAAGGGTAATTGAGACTAAAAAGTCTGATTGTGGACAAAAATAGAT
>DAQB01000091.1 GCA_002502705.1 Thermoplasmatales archaeon UBA582
TTCAATCTAAATCATGGTTTTAATAATAAATATATATACTGGTGGAAAGGGGATTAATTACGTCCGTGAAAAAATTGTTTCTAGTCAATTACGCCCCGCCAACTAGTTCCATCTACAAATACACTGGCGAGATACTCAGTTGCACTGAAGATTATTCAGAACAACTGAACCTCCTTTACTCTAACAGGTCAAAGAGGTGGGAACTGCCCACTCGTGGTAAATCTTTTAAATCCCCAATAAAAAGAGTTCTGTACGCCAATATTCTACTAAGCCGGCTTTTATTCAGAAAGGCTAGAAAATATATTTTAGCCTCATCTGGTGAAGAAAGAGTCATCCACTATACCCATCAAACTATTTCCCCCTTCAATCTTGATTTGGAGAGGTCGGTTGTAACTATCCATGATAATCCATATACGGCCTTAAAATATGGAATCTACAACAAACCGAATAATCGTATAACGGATAAGATGAGATTTCGCCTCTATTCAAGCTCCATCCATTATACATTATCGCAATACAAGAAGTTTAAGCATGTCATAACTACATCAGATTATGTAAAAAATTCACTAATTAAATATGGATTTCGTAATGAAATCACTACAATACATCCACAGGTTGGACCGCATTTCCATCCTATTAAGGATAAAGAAAAATTACGCGAAGAGCTGGGGCTTCCAAAGGGCAGAAAGTTGCTTCTATCGGTGGCATCTGATCAACCAAGAAAGAATCTCAACATGGTAGAGAGATTAATGAATGAATTAGATCAGTCGTATCATTTAGTTCGGGTTGGCAAGCCCATCTTGGATTCCAGCTCTTTTTCAAATGTTGATCCTCAGACTATCAACAAAATATATAATGCGTGTGATGTTCTTATTATGCCAAGTCTGGAAGAAGGCTACGGCTATCCGGTTCCGGAAGCCATGACTGTAGGTCTTCCAGTTGTTTGCTCAGATATAGAAGTATTTCATGAATTATGTGGTGATTCCGGTATTTATTTTAATCCGCTTTCAGTTGAAGATTTTCGCGATGCTGTGAAAATAAGCATAGAGAATTACAATGTGTACAGTAATAAGGTGATCGAAAGATCCGCAATCTTTTCTTATACAAGGTTTTGCATGGAGATCAACAATTACTACAAGCAAAGATTTTGATACTTCTACACAGACAGTAATACCTGGGGTTTGATATATTCTATTAGGAAATCTGCTGGTCTAAGAATAATCTGATTATCCAGCATTTAATTTTTATATAGAGGCATTTAATGCGATACGGTGAAACTGCTTGTAACTGGAAACCGTGGATTTATAGGTTCGCACATCTACGACTATTTTAACAGCAATGATGTAGTTGGTTTTGATCTCAATGATTCTTTATCGGATCAGAAGTACGATGTGATAATTCACATGGCAGCCCGGGGATTGATCAGGAAATCTATTGAAATGCCGCTTCAATATTTCGAAGATGACCTGTCCCTGGTGATAAGGCTACTGGAATTAGCAAGGAAACACGATAGCCTTTTTATCTTCCCCACCTCTGGCTCAACCGCTGAGCCAACAAACCCATATTCATTATCAAAGAAACATGCAGAAGAGTGGATACGATTATACGGCACCCTGTATGGCCTTAAGTACTACACACTCAGGTTTTTTAACATATATGGTGAAGGGGCAAGAAAGGGAGCAGTATACCTCTTCACAAAAGCAGCACTACATGGTGAAAAAGCAGTAGTTTATGGCGACGGTACCCATGTTAGAGATTTTCTCTATGTTGGGGACATTCCGAGGACTATTGATAATATGATCAAAAATAATTTTCCTAAAGGCGAATACGAATTTGGATCGGGTATCGGAACATCTGTAAATGAGCTGATCTCAAAAGTGGAGAAGGTAGTTAATAAGAAAATTGACAGAAAAAATGAGGACTATATTCTTAAAGAGGCAGAGGAGTTAATAGCGAGAAATTCAGTGGTAAGGAATCCTACGTCGCTTGAAACCGGAATTACAAGAGTTGCTGAATTTATCAAAAAAGATATTGATTAACCTATAAAATATGAGAATGACTTACCAATATAAATGATCGAAGATTATAGGACTTAGAAAGTATTGACTGATTTCAATTCTCCAATGTCTTAAGACATTTTATCGCCCCAATCCTTGAGTTGTTAGATGTGGCCCGGAAAAGGTTTCAGTTCAGCCATAACGATTTTTTGAATGATTACTGTCATTATCATAAGAAAAATTCCACTGGATTTTCTACCGCTGTGTCGCTTAGCTACTGATATATCCTTGGATAGACGTTTTGTGCGATCTTAACGCTTATAAATGAAACCATAAGGAGAGCAAGAAGTGCCATTATCCACTTTTTCGAGAATGATCTGATAAAGGGCAGAAGTGAAAGAATGGAACTCACAATTAGCTTTCTGGATCTAACGCATCCCAATGACCGTGCCTTTGCATTCCATTCACATGTATTGTAACTGATAAGTCTTCTTGCATTTGTGGTTAAAAAGAGGTCTTTCATTCTAGTTAGATTAATAATAGCCTTCTGTGAATAATTGCATAATTTTGACAGGTCGTTACTTCTGCTTACTCCAAGTTTATGCCTTCTGTATAAAGTTAATTTATTTGCGTCATACAGTATATAATTGCAATATTCTAAAGCAAAAACAAACCAGAAAGTGTCCAGGTCATTGATTGTGCCCTCAATCTTTTCTATGTGTTCTTTGGCTATTGATCTCTTTATCGTCATGCTGCTGCAATTATACCATGGAATCTTGTTGAATAGATCCTTACAATCAGAGCTTTTTGAATCATAGGTATCAGATCCTTCAATATTGATAGAATCAATATCAACCGGATCTTCCCCATCACTGAAAAATGACTTTGAATTAGCGATAAAGTCAATCTTTTCATTAGCCTTTATGTCTGCAGAAAGCCTACTCAGCTTGAATCTAGAAAAAAGATCATCGTCATCAAGGAGACAAATATATTCGCCATGAGCATTATTCACGCCAATCAAGTGTTTTTTCCACAATGCCGGTATATCAGAGTCGAAAACACGGATTGTGAAGGATCTGTTATCGAAAATTTTACTTTTTATATCATAATCCTTCACGACAATAACTTCAAATTTTTTGTGATCTATTGTTTGCCTATCTAGTGAATCAAGTGCCTGATTAAGCATGTTTTCTCTGTCATGCGAAGCAATTAACACCGTAAATTCAAGTACCAATGATACCTGATATAATCAGGATAAATATGGTTTTTCTGTAAACAGATCAATCATGAATACTTATTCTCATAATGCCATAGTTTATCTATGGATCTGCGCACATCTTTTAAATAATTTATTCCAAACACGTTTGTAATAAACATAATGAAAAAAATGAATGCAAGAATGGACAAATCATATCTTGTCCTGACCCGACTCCTGATAAATTTAACCGGAATTCCCAATGTTTCGCGCCTGGAGGCATGAGCACCATCCCAGATTGAAATTGCCCTGACCTTGCACATTGTTTTTTCATAATCCATTAAAGTCTCCTTCTTTCCAAGATAATTCCTCAGTGGAAGCAGGCTATTGAATTCCCTCAACGCATCATTATTCTCGCCCTTAATGCGTGTCATGGATTTTTCGTTTAACCTGTAAACTGTCAGCTTTCGATGATCCCAAGCAAATATGCCGCCTTCTTCATATGCCATGTAAAAGGTCGATAAGTCAGGTGCAGCTTTAATTTCCTTTACATAATCCAAGAATTTAAAGTAAATCCGTTTTCTCACTGCGATACAGCTCATGTTCCACCTGAATGTCCGGATACCCTTTATTAGAACATTTTTGGTGTCAAGAATCTCCAATCCATCCTTTCCATCAGCATCTATTTTGCAAGCATCCTTCTCAGTCATGTCAACAACTTTCAAGTCGTTCCTGTAATAGATGAGTTCTGGGTAAGAAGAAAACGCATCGTAAACGAATGATAATTTATTTTCATCATAAATATCATCATCGTCCAAAAATGCAATTATATCACCATTAGACGCTGTAATACCTGTATAAATGTGTTCACCTTGAGGAACATCGCCTGTATTGATTATCCGGATAGAATGTTCTTTGCAGTATTTGTCTATTTCAACATCAAAGAAATTCTTGATTACTATTATCTCATAATATTCCCTGCTTAATGTCTGGTTCAATACTGATTTAACAGCGCTTAAAAGGTATTCCTTTCGATTATACGCCGTAATCACAATGCTGATTAGCACCTACTTGAATCTTGGGAATAGTAATATTTGTTTCTGAATTTTTTTTATCTTATCCTCGTGAAAAAGTAAAACTCAACAGGATGAATCAGGATTTTATTGAAACACCTGTAGTTACTGTTCTTATGAGTTCCTTCATGTCTCGGTTAGATTTATGAAATTTGGCCCAGGCTCTATTGTCATCAATATCATCTGAAATTAAAATACCTTTATGTTTAAGATTATTCTTAGCCCACTTGTATTCATTAATCATATTTTCCTCTGTATGCGAGGAATCATGGTAAAAGATGTCAACGCTTTCAGTGATCGCAGGAAGAACATCAGCGGATAATCCTTGCCGAATGGACCATCGGTGTCTCAGGTCTTCCGGAACAACCCACCCGATTGGTGCTGTTTTTCCACATATTTCAAAATGATCAGAAGCATCTATGCTTATAAGTGAACCTGAACCATTCATTTCCATGGCCTTAAGTATTATAGTAGAAGAATAACCATGGGCAATTCCAGTTTCCACGAACAATTCCGGTTTGTATTTCCTGACTATAAGAAATAGTACTCCATGAGTTCCCTGAAGTCCCCATCCACCTTTAGGCCAGTTCTTGCAATTTTCCCTTATCCTCTGGTATATACCTTCACAGGTCTTTTGCAGCGCAATAAGATCATCCCTGTTGTAAGAACCAAGTCTCTTTGACCAGTAGTAATATGTGATAAGTGCCCAAGCTGTCCCGAGAGTTACATTGCTTAAAAAAGTAGAGTCCTTGAACCTGATATCAATCTGCCTTAGACCGTCTTCTCTCCAAGAGGAAAGTTTTCTTGCAGTATCAACCCCACCTTTTACACTCCTCATAACATAAATCATTTTTCTGAGATTTTTTAGGGTTTCCATCGAAGGTTATACGGGAAATAAATAGATCATAATTATGTTTTGGTGAGTTACCTGTATCCGGGCTCAAACCGGTTGCATTTTTCCAATTTACTCTATTTTTAATCGCAATACTAATTTTCGAAATTCTTTCCATTTTGGATAGTGCGACTTTCAAGATAAAACTGCTTTTTGGGTGTTTGACCTCCCAATCTTTATCTACAAATAAGCTCTATTAACGATTATGAGCGAAGAGGAGGATGCTGAAAATCAGCTTAAAACGCTGAGTGATTACCTGGGCTACATAGATCAGGGCAGCATCAAGTTTTCTCCGGAGAATAAGATGGAGGATGAGATTTTGAATGGCATCCTTTCAGCCATCAAGGATCATAAGAAATTCTTTATTCAGGTCGTAAAATCTTTTGACCTCCAAAATCTGAATGCAGTTATCGTGTATCTTTACAGAGAGCTGATTAAAAAAGGAATTCAGGTAAGATTGCTTCGTGATCTCAACTATACTACCATGGGTGCTGATTGCGGAAAAGGTTGTGTTTACCTGATTACAGAAAGGTACCTGGATGTATCCGATGAGGAAACAATGAAAAAACTTGCCTCGCTCATGAGTGGACACATGCCAGTCGAGCTGAGCGGTATCCCAATCATTCTGGGCTTGACAGAGAACAGCCTTAAACTTGTCGACAAGTACCGGTCAGATAATAACCCGGAATTTATTTACAGTGACAAACATAACAAAGATATTACCTCACCTCTCATTGGAGTTGGATTTATCCTCCTCTCTCTGACGTTTTTCATTACTTTTGTGGGGCTGATAATTGATCGTCCCCGCGTTCTATTCCTGAGTTTTTCTGTTGTATCTTGGGTTATATTTTCTGCATCTTTAATAGGGGTTTCAGGCTTCATCTTGCTGATTGCAGGTTCCATGAAGTTGCCAGCCAAAAAAGCAACTTTAATGGCAGAAATTATTCTGTTAATTGCGTTGCTTGAGATTGCAAGCATATATGTCCAGCTCTCCGGATTTTCCATCTTGCCATCACCCAATGGTCTTCACCTCGCAACATCACTCCAAATCGGGTCCCTGACTCCAGCCAAGCTTGAAAACGCACCCAATGTGTCAATAATTTATTCTCTTCTTTCCATATTTCTTGCATTCACGTTTTACCTTCTATTCTACCGTTTTTCAGGTAATTTTTACAGGAGGATTGGGCTCTTTGCATTAGTTGCTGCGGTTATAGGCGAAGTGGTGAGCATAATCTCCATTTACCGAGGCCTGGATGGTTTCGGTCTACAGTCTTTCATAGTGCATGAGTCTGGTTTACTCTTTCTCTCTTTTTACAATAACATTTCACCACTCATGCCCTATCCATCAATACTCCTCAATACCTCCGATTTCCTGTTTCCTTTCGGTG
>DAQB01000115.1 GCA_002502705.1 Thermoplasmatales archaeon UBA582
TCCTCCTGGACTAGCTGGAATGCACCGGTAGGTCATGCTACCCTGTCAAGCGATAAATGGTATCTCTTCAGTATTATCATTGCGAATGGAAAGATAGCAGATTATCAAAATTCCAATCTTAATACATACTCAAATCTCGGAATTAACATTAACCCTCTCAGCAACACTTACAAGGACAGCTCTGGGACAGAGTCATATAGTCCGCTTGGCAGTTATATCGGGTTAGTTGGAGACGCACTTGGTTCTACATACGACACCTACTGGAATGGGATAATAATTAGGGATTATCCATCCAATGGAGTGATGCCTTCAGTTACATTCTCAAATGCAAATACGACTTCCACTAACAGCAGTATACTGCATTTTAATGAAAACTATCAAATATATGGCTCTCTGGACTCCGTCCTTAATCTTGGCAACTCCAATTCAGGCACAATTTATCTGGCAGACGGAGCAACAATTCTTTCGTATGGAAATGAGAATTTAATTAAATCTATTCTTCCTGTTAATTTGACAGAATCAAATAGTGGAGTAGGTTTTTCTGTAAACGCAGTTTCAATTATTGGTAAAAACCAGACAGATTCGGCTATTGGTTCAAGTATAGTAAAACTGGAGGCATCTGATGTTCAAACCATTACATATTATAAAGGCGAAGTACTGAGCTTGCTTTCACCGTCATTTGTTCCATATACTGCTGATGTTTCATCCATAAACATCAGCTCATTCAATTATGTTATCTGTGGTCCTTTGGGAGAGGGGTTTAATACCTCCCTATATCAGACATATGGGAATGGCCAGACGGTTGGGTCGAATCACACATGGTTTATTGATAACAATCTCTATGTAACTTACAACAACGATTTGCTTAAAATTGGAATTCTAGGAAATTCACTGCAGGTCAACTCACTGTCAATAGGGTATAAAGTATTTTCACTGTTAAATATTTAGGAGTTAATATGAAAAGTCCATCAAACAAAAAAGATTCAGGCGTTTCTGAAGTTATAGGGGCAGTACTGGTCTTTGCAATTTTCATTTCTATTTTTACTACGGTTTCTTCATATTACATACCCTCCACTCAGTCAAGTGCTGAGACGAATTATCAATCTCTGTCTATGTCTGCGATGTCAGATCTGAATACTGCTATTTCCAGTACGCAATATTCTTCTGGATCCGTTATAAACCAGTACATTCCACTAGGTATACAGGGAGGGATACTGTCCCCTTCGGAGCAGACCTCTGTGACTTACTCAGATTCTGGATTATCAGGATCCTTAAGTTATGGAATTGGCGAATCATTTTCCTATGTGTCTCAACATCCCACTTCAGCTATTTTGAATAAACTACTTGAAACATTCCCGAATGAGAATTTTTTATCACCCGACGCAGCTGTTTACTATCAACCCACCAGTACAGTTTACGTTGCGGGGTATTCAACAAATGATATAGTGGCATTTAAATCTACCTCTGGTACCTTAACTGGATATTTTTATGCTGGCCAGAATCCGAAATTTATAGCCTTGGATGGCAATAATCTCGCCGTAGCCGATAACTACACCGTAACTGCAATAAACCAGGCAACAAAAAGTTCTTGCTATTATTTGCCTATTTCCATAATATCAACTTCGACTAATTCTGTAACCCAGACTATTGAAATTAAAAATACCAATGATGTGGCATTCAATGTCACCGCTCTGTTAGTTGCAAATAATAATATCTACGTTGCTTACCATTATTTGTACTCTGGCACCGTGACTAATAACCTGACTGAGTTTCAATTACAGAGCGGATCATACGTTAGAACTGCAAATGTAAATCCTGGTTCAATAATAACCTCACTGATATACGATAATAATAATGCTTGTATAATAGCACTTGAGCAGCCCAAAACCGGATTTTTCGTTGGAAACCCATCATATCTTGTAATCAAACCCAACACACTTTCAAGTTATTCTGTATCTCTTGACTTTAGTTATTTTTATAATGACTACGGTTATAATGTCTCGGAAAAAACAGTCTCTAAAAGCTCTAAAAGCGTTCCAAGTTACGATAATGAACTTAATAATTTTGCCAGAAAGAATTCTCCTGAGGTAATTCTAAACAGTGCAATAGTTGGCTCGAATGGAATTCTTTATTTTGCATATAATATTACAAATCAGAGCGTGATTTATTCTCCTACATCAACGAACCTATCATATCCATCGTCTGGAATTGCCGGTTCTACTTTCAGTAATTCTTCAGGTACTACAACTATTGTATCAGACTGCCAGTTTTACACTAATTCAAGTGAAAAGTACATAATTAACCCGACCTCGATCGTTCAAGATACCTCAACGTCTACCGAGATGGTATTAGGATCAGCTGCATCGCTATACTCTTCCGGGGCATCATCCTCGCCACCTTCTGATGATATGGTCTTTAATTCTGTAAGTTCTGGAACTAGTTTCAATATTATATGTTCAGGCACTCCTGTATTCAAGGTTGCAGGCAACATCGTGTTTGCTGCAAACGGGATTGGTTCTCAGCCATCCTACTACATAACCGATTCGAATCAGAATATAGAAACTGCCCTCATTCTTAATCCACAACCCGGTGTATCTGGAACACAAATTATAAGAGATGACTTCTTTAACGGTCCATATTCTGGGATTTATGACCCTGTATCAAATCTTGTGTATTTCACCGATTATAATACTGGATCGGTGTCAATCGTATCACCTATAACTGATGCATTGGTAGGATNNAGGATCAGTTAATTTAGGGTCTTCGTCATATCCTACTAATTTAACCGTAAACCAGAACAACGGCACCGTCTATGTGGTAGAATCACATCAGAACACCATTGCTTTGATAAAAGGTACGAAATTGCTCTCTACTATCACTCTCACTAATTCACTCTTACGTGTAATTCCATACGGTATTTCTTATAATCCCTCAACGAACACTGTCTATGTGTCTGGCGAGGAATCATCGCAATTTGTAATACTCAACATTTCCTCCACGGGCTACTCCCAAGTTGGGACATCAACTCTTGGTACGCCGTGCGGTGTATTTTTCGATCCTGCTACAAATGAATCGTATGCATTAATGAAGAATTCAGGATCATATTATCTTTATTCTATAAATAATGTATTTGCTGGACAGTCATTGCCCGGTCTTACTACAAAATATCCTGCAGATGCAACTTTTGATTCCTATAACGGCTATCTTTATGTGACAAATGGAGGTTCAAGCGGATTTGTATACATATACATACCGGGCTCTACCCCTACAAGTTTCTCCCAGTATGCAAAAATACCTAAGCTAGAGGTTGGATCGTTTCCTACCGGATCTGTGTTTGACCCGGCGAACAACCTTTTATACGTTGCAAATTCAGAAACAAATAACATAACAATAATAGATACCACAAACAACACATATTTTTCTACAATTTGGATCGGTTCAGGACCTCAACTTCCTCTGTTTGACTCTGAAAATGGTTATGTCTATATTCCAGATTTTACCTTCAATAAGGTCTCAGTTATTGATGGAGGGTTCACTATATTAAATGGGAGGGTCGGAATTGTCCAGAGCGAAAATGCCGAAATTGGTGGAAGTATTTATACTACGGGACAGACCAGCTTTATCTCGCCTGTAAGTTTCATTTCTGAAGGTGGTGCGCTTATTGAGAATTTTACAAATGACAATCAAACGGAGGTTTTGTCTGGCTTGCCTCTGAGTATACTAAACTCAAGCGGCAACATTTACCTTTCTTATACCTCGTCCCATCTCACTTTACCATCAGGATCATCCGATGCCACAGTTTCGTCCTTATCCCCAACTGACCTGAAAATGCAGATTACCTCCGAAATAAATAATACATTTTCACGAGGGAGTCAGTTCCTGATTTCTGACGTTTATGGGAATCAGTATCCTGCTGAGGTTACAAACGTTTTCCTGGAATACTTCAATCTTTCCCTGAATACGCCATTTGCCTCTTCTCTTAACAACAATCTCTATAACCAGTACTCCGGACAAAATGCTGCGGTTGCGCCTACGGCCTGGTCTTTCAGTGGGCTTCCTTTCACTGTCACCTTAAATGGAAATATTCTTTCAATATCACTTAATTATTCTATACAGGTTGCATTCATATCTATTATTTCGTATAACATTGGTTTATTGGGGGTATAAGAATTGAAGATCGTTATGGACAGAAAGAAGAAAGACAATGCTGTTGCGGAAATTATAGGATACATTCTTGTCTTCGCCCTTGTTGTTGTTACAGTTACGTCATTCATCGTTGTTTATGTTCCTGCTTCAAGTAATTCAAATCTGTATAATTACGAATCTAATTCCTTGTCTACTATCACATCCATTCAGACACATCTGTCAAACTCAGCTTTTCTAAATTCTTCTGTGTATTCCCAAAGTATTCCCATGGGTATCAAGGGATCTTTTTTTGCACCTAACGCACCAACTACGATTGGGTTACAATCCGATACACCTAATTATTCCATGTCTTATGGGATATCATTGAACATACAGTTGGAAGGTCACCAGAATAAGATCAGCAGCTCGGTCAACAAGGTGGTTGGCACAATCCAGGTTGGTAACAGTCCTGATGGCATAGTTTACGACTCTACCAATGGCTTGCTTTATGTCATTAACTATTATTCCGGATCGGGTCAGGGATCGATATCAGTGCTCACTGGAGTAAGCGGAACACCAGTTGCAACCATACAGCTGAATGCACACCCGTATGCGATAGCTTACGATAGTTCTACACAGGAACTCCTGCTTACCCTTTATACTTCGAGCGGATCCGGTGAGTTAATGGCAATCAGTACAATTAACGATCAGGTTACGCAGACACTGTCTGAAAACGGCTATATCTTTTATGATATAGCTTATGATCAATCTACTGGAGCTGCGTTAGTCTCATTTGACGACACGGTAACAGGAAGCGTTGGAATAAATGTATACAATGCAAGTAGCTTTATAAGAATTGATGGACCTTTAAATTATGCTCATCCCTCCACAAATAGTATCACTATTCCATCTGCGTTGACTTACGACCCGGCGAACGGGCTGATTTATGTTGCTGGTGGACAGCACATCTGGACCTTGAACGGTGTAACGTATCAAATTGTCGCGTACTATCAGCTAACTTCTCCTTGGAACATGGTTTTTGATTCGGCTAATGGAATGGTTTATTCAACTGCCAACTATGTTTCAGGGTCTGGGTTTTATGCACTTATACCGTTAAATGATGGTTTCGATACTACGTATGTTTATAACAGCACAACATCCAACTTAGTGCAGACACTCAATGTAGGATACTGTCCAGACGCTATTCTTTATGATCCCGCTAACAGGTATATTTATGTTTCCAGTTACAGTGGGACAGTTTCAGTTTTTGACGGGGCTAATACCTCCAGTACTCCTCTTATTACTACCCTTAATATTGGACATGGGCTGGGCGCAGGTTTCAATTCAATGACTTATGATACCGCCACAGGTAACGTCTATCTTACCAATATTCAAACAGATTCTGTTAGTATAATCGAGGGAAACACAAATCTTTCCCATGGATGGAAGATAAAGAACTCAAAGCTTGGACTGAACTGCGAGTTCAATGCCTCCGGCTCACTTTCTTTGGGGGCCTCAAATGGATTTTCAAACAGTGACCAGATAACATTCCAGGATGGATCTGTTATAAGCACTCAGAGTGGACAGCCTCCAACTGCCCAGACCATTCTGCCCTTCGAGTTCAATCTTACCAGCGGATACCTCGGTCTCAACATGAACATGGTAAACTTCGCCGGTAGTAGCAATGTCACCCTGTCCTCAGCTTCCGCAATAACTTTCGGCGCACAAAGCCTCCAGTATGAGTCAATGACAGTTACCTCAGGAACAACAGTTTCACTAATAGGACCAAGTAACCAGAGTGTGACGGCAAACATACTTAGTATTCACTTATACAATTTTACTTATACTTTTAGATCTCAAGACATTGAGCAATGGAATGATGTTTTTTATCACCAGTATGTTAACAGCTCTTCATCGGCTCAATATATTAATTCGCTAACAAGCTGGAATTTCCCCTCTCTCCCGATTTCAGCCATTGTTTCCGGGAATTCTATTACGTTTAGCTTAACAAGCACAATAACTGTCTATTCATTTCTCATAGACTATGCTTCTTATGCAGTCTCTCTTTCGTCATGATTTTTATTTATGCTGCGCGTATGCAAACTCTAAAGAGTATTTCCAAAAACCTGCATAAAAAAACTTTTTCATGACATTATGAACAATATCCATGAGAGATATGCCAGATATGACCTTTCAAAGATGTCACCTAAAGTAAAAGCAGGTTAATTTTTGTGCTTTTTCGCTGGAATAAAAGTGATCCAGCATAATATCCCCATTCATGTAGCCCAAGGCTCCACAGTTTTGACGATTCATGCACCAGACAGGGATGGTCTCGTGAAGTTTTCATGTCAAAACGCAGTAATGTGCCGTCAGTTTTCGACACATGCTGAAAGTTTGTAAAACTATATTCGTATATGATACGTATCATGACAAAACCTGTAACACTTTCCAAGGTAGCATATGAAACACCGGCAAAAATAAGAGGAGATGACAGTCATTTTCAGATGTTGTTTTGAAACTGGTAGAGAACTCCAAAAATAAAAAGGACTTTCATAAATTCAACGGCGCGGTGAAGGTACAAGTGAATTAATTTGAGAAATTTAAGAAGCAGGTGGAAGAAGAGCGAACAATAAACGTCGAGAAGATGTGATATTTTTGTGGTACTTGGTACGAACGTGGTTATAGATTATCGATAAGAAAGGAAGTCATAGTAAGGGAAGTTGAGATCTACAGAAATAAATGACCTGTATACAACGTTTGTTTATGAATACGAGTTATTAAAGAACTCTCGCAGAAAAATTATGGAAGATATGTTAAAAACCATAGTGAATAATTCCAAGATTGCAATTTATTGCAGATGCTAACAAAAATTATTAACCAACAAAAAGAATACTGACCGTGGAAATTTCTCCAATAGATTATAGATATGGATATAAGGAGGTTAAAGAAATTTTCAGTCAGGAATACCGCCTGAAATTGATGCTTCTTGTAGAATATTCTGTATTGGAGGTAAAGCATGAGATGGGAATGATTCCTGATAATGTCCCGGCGGAGCTCAAAAAGCTAATTGATGAGGATCTGGTCAAAGTATCAGATATCCAGGAAGAAGAATCTGTAACAAAACATGATATCATGGCCATGATCAATGTAGTGAACAGATTTTCGCCAAATGTTGCCGAATTTCTCCATGCAGGCATGACATCAAACGACGTTAATGATACGGCCACTGCCCTGCAGCTGAAAGCTTTTTTCACTTTTTACATCCAGAGGCTCTCTGATCTCATTGAATCGCTCAAGGATATAGTTAAGAAAAACGAAAGAACTATCATGCTTGGGCGAACCCATGGACAGCATGCGAGTCCGATAACCTTTGGCCTTAAGATGTCTGTTTATCTCATGGAGACGTGCAGGCATTCAGATCGTATCAGGGAATCCTTAAATCGCATACTTGTAGGAAAGATCCGGGGTCCTGTTGGGACCGGGGCCGGTCTTGGCGAACATGCACTTGAAATCGAGGAGCAGNNCAGGCTTTGAATATCCTGGGACTGAACGTTGAAGAGGCATCCACCCAGGTCACCGGAAGGGACAGACTGATTGAGACGCTTTCTGTGTTTTCAAATATCTCGGCAACGCTTGAGAGACTGGCCACTGAGATAAGGAATCTTCAGAGACCTGAAATCGGGGAGGTCTCAGAAGGTTTTGATAAGAAAACGCAGGTCGGATCCAGTTCAATGCCAGCAAAGGAAAATCCGATAACATCCGAGAATATCTGCAGCCTTGCGAGGCTTATTCGTGGATTCTTGACTCCAGAAATCGAGGGTTCAATACTCTGGCATGAAAGAGACCTGACGAACAGTGCGCTTGAGAGGTTCACAATATCATATTCATGTATACTCACTGATTACATAACTGGCAAGATGACTGATGTTTTAAAGAATATTGTAATAGACAGAAAGAGGATGAAGCGTAATTTATTCAGGGACCCATTCTCAATGTCAGAATCTCTTGTCATTGCGTTAACAGGGAAGAATATACCAAGGAATGAATCTCATGAAATCGTGAGAAAAGCTTCTATGACATCTGCAAGACCAAGCGATCTTCTGGGAAACATAGTCAAATATTCAGATGGCAAAATTTCGTCAAACGAAGTTGAGAGAGCACTTAATCCTTCCAATTTCCTTGGGTCCACCGGAAAAATATGCCAGGCATCAGTCAAAAGAGCTAACAGATCCATCCGGCTTCTAAGACGATTGAGGGAGGAAATCCTCTCATGACTGTACTGCAGACAGATACAGACCTCAAGGAATCAATACTTCAGATCCTTGCGGTACGTGAAAATACGATTTCCGGAATACATGTAAAGCTAAAAGAAATGGGAATCGATACGCACAGACTGGTGCTGACAGGTTATCTTAGAGCCATGAAAGATATGGAGATTCTGGTTGAAAAGGAAATTAAGCCTTCAAAGCTATATTTTATTAGTGAAAAAACCAGTTCTGACATATACAACATTGTGGGAAAGGTATCACAGTCAATCAACGAAGAGTCCAGCCCAGAAATTGCTCTGTCTATTCTCTTCACACTGTTCAAGCGACCGATATTTATGAGGGAGATAGAAAGATGCGGCCTTCTAGCACCCCGTCGATATACTAAGGTAATGCCTTCGGACCGTCTTAAGTACATTGAAAAGCTCACAAGAGCAGGTGTCTCGATACCATCTAACAGCATCATGATAGAACCAGAAGGCGATTCTTTGAGAATATCAGATGATATATTACTTCGAGTTCTTAATGAAGCATTCAATCTGAAAAGATACTCCAGGGAATACGACAGATCACCCCAGCAGACCCTTTAATTTTCATTAAATATTCTTTTCCTGTCATTGAACCTTGTTGTAACGAGACGACAGCATTATTATCCTGCGGAAATGTTTTATAATGTTCTTTTCATAAACCGCAATATGTCAAAAAAATACGAAAACAGGGAAGTTCTGCCAACTGAGGAACGGTATCATACTGGAATAGCCTCATTCGAGAACATTTATAAAGAATCGATCAACAATCCCGATGATTTCTGGTCAAAGGCTGCTTCCGTTGTTGACTGGACGAGACCATGGGATAAGGTACTTGATGATACTAATCCGCCATTTTACAGGTGGTTCGTCAACGGCAAACTTAATATTTCATATAACGCAGTTGACCGGCATGTCATCTCACACAAGAGGAACCAGGCAGCGTACATGTGGATAGGCGAAAATGGTGAGGAAAAAATAATCACCTATGATGGATTATACAGAAGAGTCAATAACCTTGCATCGGCTCTGCTGAATCTTGGAATAGAAAAAGGGGACAGGATTCTGATTTATTTACCCATGATACTTGAAGCTCCTGTTGCGATGCTCGCAGCTGCAAGAATCGGTGCTGCATTCACATTTGTCTTCGCAGGTTTTGGTGCATCAGCTGTCGCGGAAAGAATAGAGGACGCAAAAGCAAAGCTGGTAATAACCGCGGATGGCGGGCAGAGGAATGGAAAGATAGTTGAGCTCAAGAAGATTATTGATGAAGCCCTCGAACAGACATCAACTGTAAAATCTGTAATCGTAGTGAAGAGGACTGGCCACAATGTTCCAATGGAGGAGGAACGTGACATATGGTATCATGAGGTTGTGGGCGATGGTATGACTTACGTCAGGCCGGTTGACACGGATTCAAATGATCCCCTTTATATCCTGTATACATCTGGAACAACAGGCAAGCCAAAGGGCGTTGTCCACGGAAACGGAGGTTATTCCGTTTGGGTTGCTAATACGATGAAATGGGCTTTTAACCCGGATGAGGATGACAGGTGGTGGTGCGCTGCTGACATTGGCTGGGTCACAGGACATAGTTACATAGTTTTTGCCCCCCTGATTCTTGGCCTGACTTCAATAATATATGAGGGTTCGATAACATATCCCTCACCAGACAGACTCTGGGAAATAATCGAACGTTACAGGGTCAACATCCTTTATACATCTCCGACAGCGATCAGGACATTGATGCGGTTCGGTGAAAAATACCCCAAGATGCATGATCTTTCGACACTGAAGGTTCTCGGAACAGTGGGG
>DAQB01000116.1:0-4775 GCA_002502705.1 Thermoplasmatales archaeon UBA582
ATGAAGAAGAGAGATCAGCATAAGACAGATCAACTTTTTTCAAAGAAGTGAATACTGTTAATGACAACTGTTAACACTTTTGATGACAGTCCCCCTTTATGTAGAATAAGGGGTCTGATTTGGACCGATACTTCAATTATCTTCTGGAAGGTTTTGGCAACTCAGTCAGGAGGATTAACTTAGAATATATGGCCTTGAATCAACAGGATGGGATATTCTAAAATACACTGAGCGGGTGTATTGTTATGAATTGTATCACCAGATGAGGAACATATTTGGAGATAGATACGAGTACTCGATCAATGGGGAGCCCCCGAAAGGGACTCACGAAATTATTCAAGTCAATAGAAGTCCGGATTTTCTGGCTCATCGCCCTAAATCTATGGCATCGAATCTTACGATAAATGAGGTAAAACCATTCTCGGTAGTAAAAGCGTTTCCTAACGTTGTGCAAGACCTTAACAAACTAGACCTATTTANNTAGAAGGTTTGACGGCTTACTTCAAAAGTTTCTTGGAAAACTTCAGCAACAAAAAGAAAATACTTTTACCTTTGCATACGAGACTAGGGTCCGGCCCCCCCCACAAACAGTGCTTGCGGTTTTTTGCATAATGCTTGCAGGAGAACTTCACCGAGGGTACACAGAGCAGGGATTCCTAAATCTGCCATCAAGCAGCAGGAGACCCTAGGATCGGAGTCTATTGTAATAAACTAAAAGATGACTCAGTTTGTGGTGATACCTCAAGAACTGGGGTTACCATAAAAAAGACGAAGTTCCAAAGACCTGAGTAAATTCTTGATGCAAGACTGTGGTTCAAGTAATTGACCGATCCCTTATGAGAAGATTAAGATCATTGATCACATCAGCCTCGGTCTTTGTGCGGGAATTATTCCTGCGGGGGATCCCGCTTGACTTTTTCACTAAGGAGGATTTAAATTCCCCTGAGGAAAAGAAGAGCGTTACCTCTTTTCTTCTTTCCCGATTCTGTCTACTCGTAAATTAGACCAAGATAGGCCTTGAACTTGTAAAATGGCAGAATTTAACAAAGATGCAAAGCTTAAAGCCTAAAGGCACGTTAAATATTTAGATGTGACTCTACGGGTAAACGGAAATAGGCATTCCAGAACCCCAAACGACCAGAGCTCTGATTCCAAAAACTCTAAATGCAGGGAATATAAGTCTGCCATGGATAACAGAAGCAATCAGATCAAAGAAAGCAAAGAAGGAGCAGAAGAAGAATAAATTTTAAAGGACTTAAAAAAAATGCAAAGACTAAAGACGAAGTGATTCTGCTATCACTTCACCTATTTTTTGTCTTTCGATATCCCTAAGTTCTGTTGAAACCATAATCCTTCCCATATCTAATTCTCTCTTTGCCAGGAAAAAAATGGGATCCATTGAAGATAGAATTTTCAATATCTCCGGTTCAACTCTGCTTGCCTCGTCCACTCCCACTTCTTCGGCAAGGTTTTTCATATATATGTTAAAGAAATCAAGCTTACGTAATATAACAATAGCAAGATTTTCAAGGAAATTCTCAAATTTTTCTTCATCGTTTTCCATATTCACTCACCTCATTAACACGCTAGAACCCCAGTTAAACGCTAAAGAACTTCCAGACGACATTACTTTTCTAGTAGTTTCCTCGGCAATAGGCTTTGAAAGACTTTCTGGTATGCCATATTTGCCCGCATAATTTGATAATTCTATTCCGACAAATTGGGATACCGAGTCCCTTTCTGAATCGGTAAGCTCGTTAAATGAAATAGACCCAAATTCCCTTATTAGTGGTATTGCATATCCATCATTTTCATGACTGCTCTTAATTACCGAATAGAGCATGCTCGCACCCTTGAAAATAAGTTCATGCTTCTTGATGAACGCCGCGGCTATGCACGCCATATGCACCACGGCACATGAAACTCCTATAGCAACTCCAACCAGAACACCGCGTGTAATTGACTTCAGATAATGTGTATGATTTTCTATTTGAAACATAGGACTCCTATTGGCATATTTGACTGGAGGGCATCCCTTCTTGTAATAACAGAAAGAGCCACATCCATGCTTTATGCTTCTCGGATAAGTCAGGGTTCGGCCGCAGCGACGACAGCTTGTCATGGNNCTGAATTTCCGTCTCGTTATTCTCAATATTGTTAGCTTTAGGTTTACACCAAATCCCCTCAAGGTATACCGTTGCAGACTCTGAAAGGAGCTTTGCTTCGTCGTGACTGCTGACCATGGCTATCGAAACCTTGCCGATTTTCCTAGCTAACTTCATAACCGGTAAGAAATCCGAGTCGTTGCTAGCGATAATTAAGATGTCAAGTTTGTTGACCAGCAGGTCTACAACCGCATCGACTACGAGGAAGGTATCAATATCTTTTTTTATACCGTAATCCGTGTTAGGAACGAATCTTGGAATAACCGTAAAGCCTATTCTCTCAAGCCCAATAATAGAGTGGTTGTAGTAATCTGTGTGCATGGTTGTATAGCACTTGGCAAATATGAGGTCCCCCAAACTTTGGGAAACAACCATGAGTCTATCGAGATTTGGAATTGAACCCTTGTTTTTCATAACTGCGTAAAGGTTGGGCATATCTACATAAAGACCAACACGAAATATGGGCCATGTCTTCGTTTCATTCAGAGAGCTTAGCTTTCTCTTGTTCCTCATCCTCATTATTGCTTTCGGTTTCATTGGGTAGCATTATTGAGAGAAATAAATACTGAGATGGACATTTTGTAGCCCGCTCGAGAATTTTAGTATCCATTGCAATACTGCATTAACCTTATTAGAGGAATAAAGTTCCTCTATAGTTAATATACTGTCTTTTGGATAACCGGGCGTTATGATTGATGGGAGAACCCCACCTGTACTAAGTATGTTGAGTTCTGCTGATGAAATCTTCAGGATGAGGAAAAAGTTTAGGTTCGTACTCCTCTGGACAATAACTGCCAGCATCTGGGTGCTTATTTCAGCAATACTTGTTGTATCTGATGTAATTTTGGGAAAACACTACGGCCCAATTGTCCTGGACGCATTTGCAGTAGTCCTGATTGTCATCGGGCTCCCCTTATTGCTGACGGCACCATACGTCATACATAGTTCTTTCAAAGGATCCAGAAAGCTGGAGAATTTTATAAAAGAATTTTATCCCATTTGGGTAAAAGTCAGGTTTGAACTTTCTGTGAATCCCGAGGAGAATCTGCATGATAAGCTTATTTCGATAATAGAGAATCTTGATGATGATTTCAGAACATATGTGGAAAATCCAAATATAAAAAAAGACCCTTCTAACATACGTAAAAAATTTGACATAATTGTTAAGGGTAAGAAACGTGTCGCAGTTGCAAAAATAATAGACAAGGAGTCAATTCATGAAAAATTGGAACTGGGGAACACCGAAATTGAAGCTAATGCTATTGCAAAAATGTTAAAGGTAAAAAGAGCAACGCTTATTGTTATACTGACGACACAAAACAAAGATAATTCAAATAAGCTTCAAATTAATGCCGAAATAGTGAAAGGAGTAAGGACAATCGTTGCCTCCTATGATGATTCGGGATTCGTTGTGGAGAAGGTAACTCCATTAAGTGGCAGACCGCTGCTGACTCCTTAATTTCCTTACCCTATAGAGTTTTTAGATTTCTTCCCTGAAAAGATCCATAACTTTCCTTACACTCTCTCTGTAGAAATTTTTCCCGTTTTCATTGATCACATATAATGTTTTATCTTCTCCGGATTGAAATGACTCAATGTAACCTTTTTTAAGCAGGATACCGACAAGATATTTTATCCTTTCATTCCTTTGAGAATTCCTGAATGCCTTATTTCTGATTCCGTATATGGTTTGTCCGGTTTTTCCTTCATCTTCAAGATTGATTAGATGCTCTAGTATCATGCCTATTGCCTTATTATTGTCTATATTCCCCCTCTTTTCCTTCCTTTGAGACATCAAGACCTCATTTTATTTCGACACAACTTTCAATTGCAGATCATACATCTTGCAAGGCTAATGAATCTTCCCTTTGAGAACTCCTGAAGATTAGCGGGATAACCCAAGCTTTTAAAGGGGTAAATCCAGAATTCCTTCCAGAATTTCTGAACTGCCAAGCATTATCCCTCTCTTAATGGGGTCGTGAAACTCTTCCCTTCAGGACCTTTATACAGATTGAATTTGCTGTTGCAACTGCTGAACAGATACCTCCTTACTTCATAACCGCTGAAGGTCCATTTCTTAATTGGGGATGTTGTTAACTCAGAGTCACATATGGGGAATTTCATGTAGGTTGCATGGCGAATCCTTTTAAGGATTTTCCGATAAATATTCGTTACCACGATTTAGAGAAGCATTATCACCTCTATACGAGATAACTATTCATGGTCAGTAAGGAGATCGAATTCCAGTTCGAGAGAGACACAAAGAATACCTACAGATTCTAGGAATCTTGCGATAACCCCCAAGGCACTAGGTGGCGTAAATCTTTAATACTCTAATTTTAATGACACTTGAGGTTTTCCTAAAACCTTCACTTTAACTTCATTTCTTTCACATATCTCTTATCTTCAGTCAATTTTACTTAAATAGCGGTGAAACATTGTTTGTTTCTCTATGTTTTCTTCTCCTATTTTCCAATAATTGCGATAGATCACGATATTCTGTCCAGGAATATTGCCCTTACAAGATTGTAGCATATTGCTGTGAGATAGGTCTACACCCTTACTCTCTGAACTGTTGTTACCATTACATGACCAAAGCGGAACATCCCA
>DAQB01000116.1:4849-9265 GCA_002502705.1 Thermoplasmatales archaeon UBA582
GGTAACATATGATTCCGGGAAGACTGAGATCGATCTGTGAATCATGAACATTTGCAGGCGTTACTGATAATTTTTCTATTATCTTGATCTCATTGACAAGAGTATGTGCCTTGTAGCCGAAGTGTTTCTCATTATTCTTTGTCGCCGATGATCCATCTTTAGACCTGCGGGTCTTTGCATCCTCCTCCCTGTGTANNATTCTTCGTTGCTGATGAACCATCCCTGGATCTGCGGGTCTTTGCATCATCTCCCTTATCTGCCTCTATGAAGGATGCATCTTGCATATTGCCCTTCTTTATCCTTATTCGTTTCGCCATGATCTGGTCTCTTATCTCGTTGAAAACGAGACGATCCTTTCCTGTTTTCGATAATCTCTCCCGGAAATACCATATTGTGTTCCGATCCGGCAACCTCTCGGGATATCCCAGGAAGTTCATGAATGAGATGCGATCCCTGATCTCCCTTTCCACCTGGGGATCCGATAGGTTGTACCATTGCTGCAATAATAGAATCTTCACCATAAGTATGGGATCATAATTTGGCCTTCCACCCTTGTCTGTATCATTAGTGAATAGATCTGACAATATTGGCCTTATCCGTTCGAAATCAATGCGATCTGATATACCTGTGAGAGGATCACCAAGTGTTTCAATCTCCTTGTAGAGCTCAGACAATCCAGCGTGGTAAAGATTCATATATATTGATCATGAGGTCATGAAAAAGGTTTTCGGTGGTAGTTTTTAGAAAACCTCAATAATCTATTTAACAGATAACTTATACAAGTTCATACAGGATAAATATGATTTCTAAAAGAAATTACAAAGTTATCGAGATAGAAACTTCGTATTCCAAGGCTAAGATACTCAAAGGAATATCACTAATCAATGAGGCTTTTCCTGAAGAAGAGTTTAGTTTGGAATTTTCAGGAGATAAAATAAAAGCATATGTCAATACCTTGGATTTACAAAGATTCAGTAAACAGATTTCAGAGATTGAGAAGAAATTAAATGTTAAGCCAGATAACCCATTCAGGGAAGTCTTAGAAAAAATTGAATCTATTGGAAGCTATGGTATTAAGTCAGGCAAGAGGTATTTTGTTGATTATAATAAAGAAAGAAAAATAAAAGACAGAAAGCAGAAGATTATGGATCGAGGTATGTATTTCTATGCGGTTGACAACAATTTTTCAAAGAAGAATAACAATCTTCCCATAGAGTTATTGGACCAAATTGTGTCTGGTGATTCAGAAGTATGGCTTAAGCAGTTGCCTGATAACTGCGTTGATTTAATATTCACGTCTCCACCTTACAATTTTGGCTTGGATTATGGTGAACACAAAGATGGTATAGACTGGAACCAGTATTTTGATAAACTCTTTAAAATTTTTAACGAATGCATTCGGATAACAAAGTATGGAGGCAGAATTGTAATAAATGTACAACCATTATATTCTGACTTCATTCCAATTCATCACATTATTTCGAATTTTTTCATGAAAAATAAGATGATCTGGAGAAACGAAATTTTATGGGAGAAGAACAACTATAACGCAAAATATACTGCATGGGGAAGCTGGAAGAGCCCTAGCAACCCTTATCTGAAATATACCTGGGAATATATCGAGGTTTACTCCAAAGGAGATCTTAAACACCCTGGAGAGTCTTCAAATATAGATATATTGGATAGCGAATTCAAGGAGTGGGTAAACGCAAAGTGGAATATTGCACCAGAAAGATCAATGAAAGAATATAATCACCCGGCTATGTTTCCTGAAAAATTAGCGGAAAGAGTGATTAAGCTGTTTTCATTTCAAAAGGACATAGTTGTGGACCCTTTTAACGGTTCAGGTACTACCACAAAAGTTGCAAAGAAACTTAATAGACACTTTATTGGGGTAGATTTATCCCCAAAATATGTGGATCTGGCATTAGAACGCCTGAAGAATCTATAGCAAGAGATAATTCTTCAATCGTCTGAATTTTTCTCATAACATATAGATTAGGCGTAAATCTGTTCCTCGGAACGCGGCTTTTCTGATTATTACTTAAATTCGCATTAAATTTCTCAATCTAAACTTCCTGGAAATTCTGCTATATTTTGAGAAATATCTTAAGTTGTAGCCGCTTTTATCAGATTTGAGTGTTTAAGATATTATTTATCGGAAAATAAATCACAATATCTCCGAGAAGGCCCAACCCAGAGATTACATAGTTTTGAACAAGATTGTTTCATAATTTGAAAGCCAGAAAAACATTTATATCTCTCAGGTGTTGGTGACACATGACCGAAACCTCATATGAAAAATATATCCATGCAGACAAAATATTGTCATTTCAGAAGAAAGAAGGCGAGCTCGTTTGCTATGGAGAGCTTGATTTTCAAGGAGTGCAGCAAGAGGCTGAATTCATCTGGACCAGGATTAACTTCATGTTGAAAAGGATCAAAAAAAATCTTGAATCCAATAATATAATAGAGGGAGTAGGTTTGTTTTACCACGCCTCTGATCTGTGGGGAAGCCTGACAAATAAGACACAAGAACTATTAAAACACCTGTGGCCAAAAGACTTTCTGAAAATTAGGAAAATAATCGGAGAGGGGGCAAGCACTGCCGATTCCCAAAGATACAGAGAATCCGAGAAACTTGGTAGAAATCTTTGGTCTTCTTTTGAAAACCTGCTTAAGTTGAATTCATTAACCCTTGAATCTCTTATCTCACAGGATAGAGAAACTGAACAATATTCAGAAATGAGATCCCTGATAAGCGCAATGATGTGGTATGATTACCGGGTTCAGGAATTTTCCATCGCACATCTTTATCTCGTTTTTGGAATAATAGGGGACCGGACAGTTGGTCTTAAAGGCGGTACAACTGGATTCCTTATTGACAGGTATCAAAAATATATTTTCCCCAAAATCTGGGATTCGATAAATAACCTTTACTTGGATTTTAAGCCAGTAAGGCGGTAATCTATCTTGCTGCTTGACCCACCTACGTAACTAAATTTTTAACATCATTCATTTCACCGATAATTACAATCGCAAATGATTCTGGAATGAAAATCTTTTTTCCTCTACAGGTAAATCTTCAAATTGGGCAACCCAAAATTTTTTTTATAATTACTAAGACACATCACCCGAATTATTTAATTTGTTTCTTTTCGTAAACTACAAAATCAAAAAGAGTAAGGAAAATAAGCAATATTTGTATGCAGGTGAGGTGGCTGTATATTATTTCTGAAGACAAGTAAATTGGAAAAATTTGGATTACCGTTTTGCAAACTGATAAAAGGTTAATATGATAGAAAAAATAGACACCAGTGATTATCAGGGACAAAGATATAATGCTGACCGACCGACTTGATCTTAAGTACTGCAAAGAGTTTGCCGATCTCGCAAACGACAAGACGATATCAGAAAATATTGCAAGTCATTCGTTTCCGAACCCTTATACCGAGGGTGACGCTGAGTATTTTTTCACCAAGAACAGATCAGAAGGTAAAAGGAAATTCAGCATGGATTTTCTAATTTTTATGGACATGAAAATATGCGGAGTTATCGGCCTTCAGGATATTAACTATATTGACCGGAACTGCCACATAGGATACTGGATAGGAAATAATTATCGTGGGAAAAAAATAGCAACCAGGAGTGTCCATCTCGTCTCCAGATACGCGGAAAGTAAATTATCAATGCACAAAATATATACAAAAGTCCTTCAAACAAATGTATCTTCAATGAAGGTACTGTTAAACAACAATTATCAGATTGAGGGGTACCAGAAGGATCAATTTTTTCAAAATGGTAGATATTTTGGTATGTTCCTATTTGCAAGAACGGGTTATGGTGATTGACAATGATTGTTAACTGTTATAAATGTGGGAAATCCAGGGTTGGACTGGAGTTATTGTGCACAAATTGTGGATTTCCCTTCAGGATATATCCTAACTTCAGGTACAGATCAGGTTTCAAGAAAAACTTTCCATATCTTAGAAACTTCATCACGCTTGGTGAATGCGTAACTCCAGTCGTAGAATTTGGGGATACTTACCTTAAGCTTGATTATTTCCAGCCAACTTTTTCTTACAAAGATCGTGGATCGAGGATACTTATATCCTTCCTGAACGAAAGGATAGATAAGAGTCTGCCCCTGAGTGAGGATTCCTCCGGGAATGCTGGGGCATCCATTGCAGCCTACGGAGCAAGGGCAGGATTTTCCGTAAACGTGTTTGTACCGGAAGATGTATCTGGGCCCAAAATTGATCTTATTAGATCCTATGCTGCAAACATATTCAAGGTAAAGGGGGACAGAGAAGCTGTTAGAAGCAAAGCCCTGGAAAGCAATGGTTTCTACGTGGGTCATTCAGTTTTCCCGGAATTCAGGGACGGGATTAGATCCCTTGCATATGAGATATACCA
>DAQB01000114.1 GCA_002502705.1 Thermoplasmatales archaeon UBA582
ATGCGGCGAAGGGATCGGAACAGGGTAGGTACCGGTAAGGCATCCGAGACAGAGCTCGTTCTTTCCGAAACCAATACTTTCCACGAGGCCATCGACTGATATATAACCAAGCGAGTCGGCGCCTATATCCTCACGGATCTCCTCGTTGCTCTTTCCTCGCGCAAGAAAGTCATTCTTGGTCTTCATGTCAACGCCATAGTAGCAGGGCGATATAATCGGGGGCGAACCCACCCTTACATGTACTTCTCTGGCCCCCTGTGAGCGCAATATCTGGATCACGTATTTTATTGTGTTACCCCTGACTATACTGTCCTCAACCAGTATAATTCTCTTATCATAGATCACTGATTTAATTGCGTTAAGCTTCAGCCTGACGGCAGCCGCCCTCTGGGCCTGTGTAGGCATGATGAATGTTCTTTCAGAATACCTGTTTTTTATTAGTCCCTCACCATACGGTATTCCTGATTCAATGGAATAGCCAAGAGCCTGAGATCTCCCTGAGTCTGGAACCGGTATAACTATGTCAGCAGAAACCGGATACTCAATTGCAAGTCTCCGCCCTATGTTAATTCTTGCTGTGGATATCTCGCTGCCATCTATTATGCTGTCAGGCCGCGCAAAATATACATACTCGAACATGCAGTGAGAAACTGTTGGAGACCGTGCTATAAATACGGTCTTGAAACCGGATGATGTTATCTCTATCAGTTCCCCTGGTTTTACGTCCCTTATCACCTTTCCTCCAAGAACATCAAATACGCAGCTTTCAGATGCTATTATATATGAATCATCAACCTGACCAAGAACCAGCGGCCTTATCCCATAAGGATCCCTGAAAGCATAAAGAGTGCTGTTTATCATTATTGCAGCAGCATATGCACCCTTGAGCTTGCTGACAGAATTACGGAAACCACCCTGTATCCCGAACTCGATAATGTCCCGCGATATCTGCATCAGCATGACCTCGGTATCGGACGAGGTAACAAATCCTGTGCCCTTCTTCTTCATCTCCTCGCGAAGCTGATCAGCATTCGTAATTTCTCCATTATGCGATATTGCAAGATAGCCAATAGAATTAGATATTGTGAATGGACCAGCGTTTTCAAGGTTTTTTGAACCATGCGTTGAATATCTTGTATGCCCAATCCCGGTAGATCCCGGCAGCCGGTCCTGAAAATTAGAATCGTTTTCCCTGAAAACCTCTGTGACTAGGCCCATACCCTTCTTGACGCGCATCATTGAGCCATCATAAGTCGCAATGCCTGCGCTTTCCTGACCTCTATGCTGCAGCGTTCTAAGGCCAATAAGAAGATAAGGAAAAGCCTGTTTAGTGCCGGTATAACCTACTACGGCACAGTCTTCATCTGGCTTTTGCCCAGTGATAAGATCTGAGTCTCGGGGATGGGAAACCACAGTGGGAGCACCTCTTCTCCCTGATATGGTAGGCATGCTCGCCACATCTTCTGCATCTAATATGAACTTTTTTATTGTTCATCTTCCCCATTGATGGGGTTCCTCGGCTCATTGAAATACCTCCTCTGAAGGAGACACGTATATCACGTTATCCCCCCTGACAAGTATGATATCAAAAACACCTTTATTTTCTCCGTTTATCGTCTCAGAAGCACTCTTGATAACAAGGTTCATATAAACATCATAACCATCTAAAATGCCCGAATAACTTCTATTCCCTCTAACATCTACCATGATGGGTTTCGTTATAGCTCGCCTGAGAACCTCAAGTGGCTTTAACGGTTGCTGTACCTGCCTTGACATGATTTCCTGCGGATGATTGTTAGACTGTATTTAACCTTATTCCGCTATGTTAATTTCCTTGCAAGGGTTGCTAATTATTCCGATCATATATGCCTAACAATAATCATAATGTAAGGTAACATCTATAAGTTGGTCCTTTATTGTTATAAAATCGGCAATTTTATCACCGGAACTCTAATGGGTGCAAATGGCCCCCTCGCTGGATGTGAGTTATTTCCAAATCATCTCTTTCTTATTGTTTTCTGCTTGTATTTAGACACCTTCAACTAAATATACTTAGTTCAAGCACTTTTCCCTCGTCTTTTCAACGTTCTCAAGGTATATGTATTGTGCCAAGGAACTGGAACATTTTCTTGACCCTGAATCTTCCAACATTGGTGATGAGGATGTGTCCCGGATATCCGGACTCGTTCGAGCCCACTATACATGATACATTTCATTACAGAATACTTCCTTTCAATTATTTTTATTGATTGTAAGCGAATGATCTGTTTATGACCTATCCATGATACCGTCGCGGAAATTAACGGGGGTTGCAAAATGAAAGGTCAGTTATGTATTACACTTGACCTAAGGTTAGTGCAAACTTACCCCCTCTACTTAGAGGTGCGTGGAATAACCAGCTCGTTTGTGTTTCCCTTTCTATTTTTATGGAGTTTTGTCGCCAGAAAAAGTAGAATTTTTTTCCTTTTTGTACTCCAACTCCAACTCATTAACTGCAGAAATGTATTTGCGAACAGTTTCAAATCCCTTTTCCGTAATCTTGATTGTTGTCCTTTTTGATGAGAAGAATGAATACTCAATTATTGTAATATATCCCGACGAACTTAATTTCATAAGGTGATTACCTAAACTTCCCTTTGCAAGTCCCGTGAGTTTGGATAATTCAGTAAACCTCAGCTTTCTATTCATTGACAATGATAGAAGAATGAGTAGACGAGGAGATGATTTAAGAGCTCTGTCGTTAAAGATCAAGGATAGTCTCCTCAAAGAATCTGATTCATTCGTCATCTATGATAACCACACTCTGGAAATATGCATTATAAATCCCAGCTATACCACAAGCCGCCCACGCGATCGCTACGATTATCCATGTGACAGTTAGAATCGAGTAAATCCCGGACTCTATACCAGCTATACTGGCCAAGCATGCAATGATAAAACTAATTAAAGCCACCCATGTTTCAGGATTAAATTTCGTCATGCTTTTTTTCACTGTGTTAACTATTGCACTTGGTACAAATACCGCGAGGAACACATACAAAAGCGCAAAATAGCTAACAAAACCGGTTATTGAAAATATAGTGAGGACAAATATGATCAAAAAAAAGAATAGGATAAATGCGCGCCAGTCTCTCCATTTAGGCTCCCGTTTAAAAACTCTTGAGACTTTAAACGCCTTGTTGATTATAAATCCAGTTAGGAGCATAATAATAAGAGAACTTGAGATGTAGAATGCGGGAAGAATCCATTTATTACTGGAAAAAATAAGATAATCTAAACCAGGCAATGTATAAAGGAAGAAAGCCACAGCCCATCCAAGGTAGTACAGGCCAAATGCGCGCCTGAAGATATAATTCTCGAAATCAAAGGCCTTTTCTATAAGGGACCTACTATCTTTCAAATATTTTTCATTTTCAGAGATCATATCTGCCTCATTGCCTCTGGGTCCTGTGGCTTAATGCGTCTGAAAATATAAATATCTATTGCGAATAAAATCAATTCCCAGAGGACAAGACTTATCAAGAGTGTTGACCAGCTTAGATTCTCTGGATGAGAAGAAGCGAAACTGTTTATAGGTTGCTGGTTGATAAAAGCTGCTTGAATGAGGCTTGGTCCAGAGTTCCAAGGTGACAAATATATCAACAGTTCTGGAGGGGAATAATAGATCATAAGGTAGCTTAATGAAAAAACTAAAATCATCGGTACAAACGATAAAAATTGTATGATCTTTACGTTAGAGTAAGAGATCACGAGCAGAACAAGCAATACAGCTATTAGCATGAAGAATACACCAACAAGTATAGCGATTCCAAATGTTTTCAAAAAGGACAGATATGTAGGAAATACGTCGACTTTTGAAGAAAGATAGAACATGGATGCTGTAAAAATAATCCCTATAAATATAAGAAACACTGAGACAAAGATCCAAGCAATTAGTAGATCGAGAAGGTACCTCGTTCTTGAAAGTTTAGTAAATTTAAACGAGAAAATCAGGGCATTTGTTGACCAGGCCATTGAAATTGCCAATGTTACGGAAACAGAGGAGAATGAGATTAGGGCTATCAACGCGTACCAGGCCGATGTTATGGGCATAGCATTTAAAGGTGTGAGGAGGGAACTATCCATGACAAATGCACCTAATGCCGCCCACATAAAAGAGAAGAAGACTCCCCAGAACCATAGAAATTTGTTCGTCACCAATGAACGAAAATAATATTTGGCAATCATCGAACCACTTCCTCTATTGAATTTACTAAATCTGTGGATGAAGACAGCGGCGTATCTCCCTTATCCAGGGTCACGCAGAAAGTACCATACAATGTCCTGATAGTTGTAAGTGCCGATGGCACTTCACCTTTGGTAAGATATAGCCGGTTTATGTCGCTCGAATTGAACTTGCCATACAAATTGCCCTCAACTATTAGGTAAAGCCCCCAGTTTGGAAGGGATTTCAAGGCGCCGAAATCGTGGGTGTTTATAATTAAACTACCTTGAAAGTTTTTCAGGTCGTTTACCGTCATGAGTCGCCTACGCACATCTAGACTCTCAAATGGTTCATCGAGAATAGCCATCTTATATCCCATCTCCAAAGCCATGATGTTGCAGAATGCCTTATCCTGCCCAGTGCTTAGTTCTCTTGTCTTTTTCGGAAGAATCTCTAATAGTTCATAACTTTCAATGTGGCTGAAGACCCTTTCTGGATCTATACCGGATATCAAACAGTACATCTCCACCTTTTTTTTCACAGTCAGATCAAGCAGACGATAAATGGTGTCAAGATTGCATGAGACGCCAGTCATGGTCCTCATATTTTTAAGATCTCTTCCAAATATTCTTATTTCACCTTTTGTTGTCTCTGCAATGCCCATAATGCCCTTTATTATCGTTGTTTTACCTGATCCATTTGAGCCGACTATTGCAATCTTTTCAGATTCAACATGGAGATTTATACCCGAGAGAACATCCTTCATACTATTCGAATACGCCAAACTTGTGTTGTTTAATTCGAGTTCCATTTGAGGTGTTATCTGGTTTCCTTATTAAAACGGATTCTGGTGTCTAATTTTCAGACTAAATTGAACATTCAACAAGGTACTTTTTTGTATCCTATCTTTCATCTATCCGTATTACAGCATATTCATTCTGATCAGGTCTGCCGATCTCACTGATAGGCTGTCAGTTAAAGATGTGCTGCTGAAATTCCCGAACGTTTACAACATAATCTGTAAAAAGAAGGAAACACTTATCGAAATAACTTCGGGCATTAAAAACCATCGACTTCAGGATTCAACCGTTTGTAACCCACTCGCTCCAGCCTCCTGGGTACAGTCTTGGGGTTAAACCGGAACGCAGCATTGCAACATAATTAACACAGGATGTAACGCCAGAGCCACAGTATAGAACAATGTTATCTGTCTTTGTCTTGAGCATTTTCCTGACCTCTTCCTTTTCCTTGTATGTATTATCGGGGTTGAGGAAATTTTTCCAGAATATGTTGTGAGCTTCAGGTATGTGCCCGGCAACCGGATCTATTGGTTCCACTTTCCCTTCATATCGTTCAGGAGCTCTTGCATCAATAAGGAAAATATTCTTCTTAGAGGCAATCTCCTCTTTTGATGCTATAAGATCCTTCCTTTCAACAAGGTTCACTCTGGTCCACCTCTTTTCAGGAATCTCCCTCGTAATCATCCCTCCTGCTTTTGTCCAGGCGGATATTCCGCCATTAAGAACAAAGACATTATCCATTGAATAATAACGCATCAGAAACCAGAACCTAGCCGCACCGGAATTATCATCATCGTAGGCAATAACCATGGAATTTCCGTCTATTCCGGAAGATTCAAGAGTTTCTTTGAATTTTTCTACAGGTGGAAAAGGATGTCTTCCTCTGTTTTCTATATCTTTTGAAGCAAGATCCTTTTCCAGATCCAGAAAGATTGCTTTGGGCAGATGACCTTTCAAATAGGAATTATAACCGTAATTTTTATCCTGAAGATCGTACCTGCAGTCAACCAGCACTAAATTAGTATCCCTGATATGATCCTTCAGCCATTTAACCCCAATAACGGGATCATCTCTGTTTAATTTCATATGGTATCTCCTCTCTTATTTTCAAGTAGAAGGTTAAAGTTGATAATGTTTCTCATTATAACGATCTATGCTCAAGATAGTTGAGGCTTTCATAATGCTGACCAGAAACGACTGTCAAATAACAAAAGAAACAAGGCACAGATTTCCAGGGTGTAAAATCGCCAGGTTGAAAATCTCGCCTGACAAAACAACTCACCTGATCACATATAATGAAGACGTTGAGGATCTTTACACTGCATTTCAGAAGAAGGGTATTGTTTCGAGCAGAATAGGTACCAATGCTATATGGGCAGAGGCTAACAGCTGCTCAGCATGCCACGCCCTTGCGCTATCAGGAGCTGTGGTGCTGTCAAGCAGGGCAGTGAGTGACGATCAGATTGTTTACAGGGTAATTGCTAAGTCAACGGGAGCACTGGAGAAGATAATTAAGGGATTAAGAGACAGCGGACTTGAACCCAGTGTGACATATCATGATTTCCCGAAGGATCTTACTGACCGGGAAAGGGAGATCCTCTATGAAGTATACGTTCACGGCTTTTTCGATCAGATGAGGAAATCTTCTCTTACAGATATAGCCAAGAATCTTGGGGTTTCAACTGCCACGTTATCAGAGGGGCTCAGAAGAACTCTACGGAAAATAGTGAGAGATTATCTTGAGGATATGCTTCTTGAAACGATTGAGAGCCAGTAATTAATTTAGCATTTCTACTATACAAGCGTTAGCCATGCCACCGCCCTCGCATATCGCAATCAGGCCCAGATGATATCTCTTTATTTTCATTACATTCAGTATTGTCGTAAGGATCCTGCACCCAGTTGCACCGACAGGATGACCGAGTGCAATGGCTCCGCCAAATACGTTTAACCTGCTATCATCGACATGGAATTCTTTCTGCCACGCAAGTGGGACAGGTGCAAAAGCTTCGTTTATCTCAAAGCAGTCAAAATCATCTATTCTCATTCCTGAGCGCTCTAATAATTTGTGTGTTGCGCTAATTGGGCCGAGAAGCATTGTTACAGGATCTGTGCCTATGCTTGCGAAACTACTTATTTTAGCGATTGGCTCTGAATCAGTTTTCTTCAAACCTTTGTCGGATGTTATCATTGTAAAGCTAGATCCATCTGAAATCTGGCTTGAATTTCCTGCGTTTATCATTTCAACGCCTGGAAAAGCATCTGGGAGCGAGAGAATTTTCTCAATTGTTGTATCGGGTCTGATGCACTGATCCCTATCAATAGTCTGATTATTGTCAACCGTTATTGGTATAACCTCATTTTTAAACCAGTTTCGCGATTCATGTGCTTTCATGTGGCTAATATAGCTGAAAGTTGCGAGGTCTGATTTTGACATATTGTATTTCCTGGCAATCAACTCCGCTCCCTTGGCCTGAGAAAACCAGCCGCTTTTCATAGAATAGCGCTTGGATATGGATGCAGTTAGCGGTGATGCTTCACTACTGATATTAGAAGAGAGAGGTACATTTGACATCGATTCTACCCCGCCCGCGAATACTACATCATAATATCCNNGCCTCGACACCATGGCATGCGAATTGAATTGCCTGCAAAGATGAACCGCACTGCCTGTCCACGGTTACCCCCGGAATACTATCAGGAAGACCTGCGGATAAAATTGTATTCCTTGCAATATTTAGACCCTGTTGATTGACCTGAGTGACACAGCCCATAATGAGGTCTTCTATAACATCTGGATTTTCTATATGATCAGAAATTAAAGCATTCAGGGCATAAGCTCCAAGGTCCACCGGATGGATCTGCGAAAGCCATCCGCCTTTCTTTCCAATGGGAGTCCTTTTGGCGTCAACGATGTAGCTCTGGTTCATCTGATTCATAACACTTTATTTCAAATCGCTAATTACCTTTTATCTGAAAGTTTATTTATTTTTAATTTTTTGCATGTGCAGTCTGCACGTTAATATATAATGGCTTATCTCGGCAAAGTCAGTAACTTACATTTTCACAAACATCTAACCCGCATTTAGGGCAAATCGTTGTATTGTTAATGCCAGTTCACTCTTACAAATTGAATAGAACTTTTGGGATGAGGCACTGAGAACATAGCCTCCCGTAAGTTGTTTTTTATAATTGAGACCTCTCCAAAAAACTTATGAGAAGTGCCTAATGTAAATTGCATTAAATGGAATTTTTTAACAAACTCCTAAGATGTCCCCAAGGAATATCTTGCACAGTCTTATTTTATAGTTACAGATCTTTACTCCTGAATGCTGTGTAACGATCAACTTATCTTCATGAAACAGATAATACAGGGATTATTATTCCTGTCGATCATTCCAACTGACTGATTTTTGATTACCTCATTCTTCCACAATTTATCGGTTCCATTTGATTATTAAATATAGATTGACAGATTATATATACAATTAAAAGTTATTCCTTACTGTGATCCAAGAGAGGAACAAAAAGATGATCATGTTCGCTATGATCGGAGTGATCATTGTTGCAGTTCCCATATCATTTTATGAGTTATCCAATCCACCAAACCCAACTATTACAAGCGTTCATAACCAAATATCAAATGATTTTTTTTACTTGAACATTACCAATGATTCACCTCACGGTACATTTTATCCAGCCATTAGTTCCACTTCAACTTTTACTTCCAGCGAGTCATTAAACTCCTCGTTGAGTNNGGGTTTCTATCAGCTTTGTATCAATAACTTCACGATTTCAGGCAATATTAAAGGAAACATCAGGCCTACCAGCATCACTGTCATGCAGACAGAAGAGACACAGTATCCTTACGCAATGAAATTCATGCTAGTTCCGGGATACGAGCAAGCAATTAATACATCTAAAATCAGTTATTGGTATTATACAGACTGGAACAGCAATTTCGAAAATAGTACAAACATGTATGTAGGAGAAGCATCCTGCAATATCTCACTCCTGAATGATTCTGCGATTCAACATACATCATTTGCATCCCAGGCATCGCAAAAATATTTAAATTATAAATTCGAGCTGTCGAACATGATCAACATGTGGCTACATCCACAATACTATGGGCACAATGTAACCAGATACTTTCTAAGTTTTATCGTAAGCTTAAATGGTTTTGGGAAAACCATTCAGACTCAGATCAACATTGAGATAATCAGAGGAAGTGGCACATGAGGAAACCTAGACTCTCTGATGTAGACTTCTTAATTACATTCTGACTGATGGATTAGGAACACCAAGTGCGAGAGAGCGAAAATAATGATTCCAATCCACTCTAAACGTCGTTATTCTATTGCGACTTTAAACTGATAATGGCTGAAAAGTTCTATCTACCATACCAATTTGATTTAATTGGCGCTCCTTAACACGTATCCTATTTAACTTCATAGACCATTTTATTGTTATTAAGGGTATTAACACTTTTCTTGAAGCAAGTTCATAGGTCCGAAGCCTGAATGAATGAAGTTGAATCGCTTCCATCGAACTACATTCAGGTATTGTAAAAAATTAACGGGACAAAGCAAAAAATAGGCTCAAAACGGCTGCCAATCCTATTGAATTCGTGAATAGGAGCATTATTGCGAGTGCTGAAGGATAAATAAATGCCATAGAAAAATATTCATATATACTACTGGCAGACTGGGCAAGGAAAAAGAAAGAAAATAGTATTATTGAGGTAATAGCTCTGAAACCAGATGAAAGCCTTGTCTTTATATAACTACCAATTATTATAATTAGTAGAAGCGCTTCCGCCGAAAGTAAAACTATATTTGCAATCCAGTAAATTCCGAGCGTCAATTTAAACCAGCCCTCTTTAGCATTTCATTAAATTTTTCGTAATTGGAGATCAGTAAAGGCGATGGAAAATAAACACGGCCGTACTTATCGCCTTCGGATACAATAAGATCATTCTTTTCCATGAACCT
>DAQB01000118.1 GCA_002502705.1 Thermoplasmatales archaeon UBA582
CTGGAGCAGTATCTACCACTTGGACCGATTGGCCTAATAACATCATTCAATTTCCCGAGTTCTGTATGGTCATGGAATTCATTCATAGCTGCAGTATGCGGTGACACATCGATATGGAAACCATCCTCTAAAACGCCACTTACGGCAATAGCAATTATGAAAATTGTATCAAAAGTCCTTGAAGAAAATTCAGTACCACAGATATTTTCACTTGTAACTGGAAGTGGTGAAACTATTGGATCAAGGATGGCAGAAGATCCGAGGATAAAGTTGATCTCTTTCACAGGGTCCGTAAGGTCAGGGAAGATTGTTTCCAATAAGGTTGCAAACAGGTTTGGCAAGATGATTCTGGAACTGGGCGGAAATAACGCTGCTGTTGTAACCGCAAACGCAGACATAGATCTCGCGGTGAAAGGAGTCGCATTCGGTGCTCTTGCTACTGCAGGTCAAAGATGCACCTCAACAAGAAGGGTAATAGTTGACAACAAGATTTATAGCAAATTTGTGTCTAAACTCAAGTCTGTCTTCGATTCTGTATCTGTTGGAAATCCTGCCAAGACAGACGTTCTTGTTGGCCCGCTTATTGACAAATCGGCAGTATCAAATTTTCTCACAGCCATTTCAGACGCAAAGAAACAGGGTGGAAAATTGTTAGCAGGCGGGTCTGTGTATAATGAAATGAAGGACGGTTTTTACGTCAGGCCCGCACTGATTGAGGCTAGGCCGGATATGGAAATATGCAGAAAAGAAACTTTTGCACCGATTCTCTACGTTTTCAGGTCCACCGGGATCGAGGAATCTGTCAAGATACATAATTCAGTACCGCAGGGTTTGTCATCGTCAATATTTACAACCGATTTAAGGGAAAGCGAATATTTCCTGTCTCATCGCGGATCTGATTGCGGAATAGTTAACGTAAACACAGGAACAGCCGGTGCTGAAATAGGTGGTGCATTTGGCGGTGAAAAGGAAACTGGGGGAGGAAGGGAGAGCGGGAGCGATGCCTGGAAGTCCTATATGAGGAGACAGACAGTCACGACAAATTACGGCAGGACACTGCCACTTTCTCAGGGAGTTGAATTTGAGATATGAATGATAAAATTACTATCAATAATTTTTTAATAAAAAACTCATTTTAACCATTCTTTGATGTGGGGTTGAAGTAGAACCATGTATGATTCAATCGCCTGATTGAATAAGCTGAATCAAATTGGCTTTCTCAAGCAGTCTGCGTTTGAAATCCTAAGGGGAAAATTTCAAGACACCAGAAAAAAACGAACTGAAATATGTATAAGGGTGAAATTTAAATGAGTAAGGTAGAAACAATGCTGTATGGAATATATCCGAGAGATGAGCAGCTCAGAATTGCAATAAGCAAGTGGGAAAGAGGCGCGACCACAACTTCTGAGCTTTCAGGTATTATCAATAAAGAAAAACACAATTTATTGTCTGTCTTCAGGCAGTCCGGGTTGGATCATTACACAGATCCTCTTGTTAACTGGCATGATATCTTAAGGATGATATCATACACAATAAGCAGCAAGCAGCTCGAAAAGCTTGGACGGTACAGGGAGACTAACACTTTCTACAAGCAGCCTGAAATAGACGATTACCCNNGGTGAAATCTACAGTAACGATAATTCTGATTCATACCTTCATTTTTTACCAGGGCCTGAATCTTTTCTTAACATGTCAATAGTAAAAAAGGAACTGAAACGTGAAAAAATTCTGGAATCACTTATCACAGTCTATAAAGAGATCATGAAAAAAAATAGGATGAAACGACTTGTTCTTTTTGACCCTTATCCAGATCGAACTGTTTTTTCCGGCTACGGAGATATATTCCAAAGCGCTGAGGTATATTTTGTTAGATACGATGTAAACAGTGAAACATTCAAAAATTCAAACTCCGGTAAACCGCAGGCGCTGGTTTCGAATTCGCCTCTTTCTATTGTTAATATCTTGGTTGCCAACAGCAAGTTACCTGGAATAGCAATTGTGGATTCTCAGAATACACATCTTGAAGATCCGCAGAGAATTAGGGAGAAGGCAGAAAGGATAAGGGAAGAAAATTCTCTCGACAGTCTCCTTGTAACACACACAGAATACCTCGATTTCCTGCCCAGGGTCATAGCGGATAAAAAAGTCAAAATATTAGGAGAGGTGGGTGAGTAATTATGGATAAAATCCTTATAACACAGGAGATTGGAAGTTTCAGAAAACCACAGTATCTGAGTTCAGTTTTCCGAAAATCTGATCCTGAGAAATTGAAATCACTTGAGGAGAAAGCCACTCTGGAGACATTATCGCTCTTTGAGAAAGCTGAACTTGATAATATAGGGGTTGCAGGTGAAATGTACAGATGGGAGATGTATGAACATGTTGCAGCTTCCCTGGATGGAATAAAATTTTTCGGGCCCGTCAGGTCATTCAATAATCGGTACTACAGGAAGGGAAGCATTGTTTCTCCGATTAGGAGAAAGAACAGCTTTCACGAGGATGAATTGAAATTCATAATGACGCACACTAAAAAGAAGATAAAACTNNAATTACTGGTCCGTACACAATGGCAGACTGGTCGTTCAACGAACATTACAGGGATAAGATGGAGCTTGCGATGACATTCGCCGACATACTCAACCAGGAAATCCGTCACCTGAAGAAGATCTGGAAAACAGGTAGCAATGACGTTTTCGAAGTCCAGATTGATGAACCTGCTGCCACAACACACCCTTCTGAAATGGACATTGTAGTGGATTCCGTCAACAGGGCGNNGTCTGCTACAGCACAGATTACAGGATTCTCTTTGAAAGAGGCTCTGACCTGAAGTTTCATGGGTATAACCTGGAGTTTGCTAACAGGGATACGAATGTTCCCGGGATGGGCAGATCGGAGAGAAAGGCTTTTGCGGAGCTGCCGGATCTTTGGTCAATAGACGGAAGCAAATTCATAGGCATTGGGGTTACCGATGTGCACATCGATTTCATAGAACCTGTTAAACTCATAGAGGACAGGATAAAGTATGCGATTAAGTCTATAGGAGACCCAGAAAAGATCCGGGTGAACCCTGACTGCGGTTTAAGGACAAGGAGCAGGGAAGTAGGTTACACCAAACTTGCAAACATGACGGAAGCAGTCCGGAACATCAGGAAAGATTATTCATAATTGTAGCGTTTCTTCTTCCCAAATGCCTTCCTGAGCATTACCGCGGCCAGTACGATGTAACCTATGATCATTGCATAAATCGCAAAGTTAATCAGAAGATCCGGCAGCGCCAGTGCAGACACTTCCCTTATGTTACCAGGCACATTCTGTCCTGAAACAAGCATGGAAATTACCTGTACATAGTAATGAGCTGAAGGTGTTACTGGAAATATGACTGTGTATGTGGATGTGCCTGGAACCGTAACATGGCCTGCCCCGGACATATTTGCATTTACCGAATAATAGATGAGATAATTTGCGACACCGGTGCTAGATGGAGATTTCCATGATAGATAAAGGGAAAGATATGCTATTGGGAAATAGAAGTCGATGCCAACCCTGAAAGCCGCCGAAACATTCACCGTGCGCGGAAATAGGGAGAGATCTTTTGTCTGGTTCTGTGACATTGTTATTGTAATAGTAGAAGAGTTATAGTTATTCGCCGAATATGTCAGGTTATATGTTCCGGGTGAGAGGTAAAGGATGTAGTCACCTGAGGAGTTGGTGTAGCCCATAGTATTATTGTTGCTTGAAATGGATGCACCAGCAATCTGAACATTATAAATTGCATCAGTTATCTTCCCGGAAAGAATAAATGACCTGTTCTCAGCTGCCAGGCTGAACTGGTAATAATACGAGGAACCGGGATCAACAAGATATGATCTGTTCAATCCGATAAATCCTGGAGCCTGTATGGAAAAGTTTAAATCTCCAGGTGTAACGAGATCAACGAACGTCCCATTTGATCCGTTCACAGCTGTATTATCTATCGAAACACTAGATGCGGCATTGAATACAAACAACACAACGCATGTTTTTTCTGCAAGTGGTGATAAATCAACAGTCTTACCCGCCGAAAATGTTGAATTTAAATCGAAAAACCCTGGTATAATCAATTCAAGTGTATTCTCCCCTGAAGGAAGATAAGAAGAAAACGCCTTTACAGGATATGAAAAACTTAACTGATATGACTCATCTATAATCATGATTCCTGGTTGATGATAGTATGGAAACTCATTTGAAACATTAAATCCTGTTTTTTGCAATCTTGGAACATATATCTGCGCAGAAACATTTCCCCCAATATACCTGGCTGAAATGTTGAAAACTCCGTATGAGGAAGAAGAGAACACAACTGAGTTTGATGTCTGCTCGCTTCCATTTACATACCATAACACATCAGATTCTGGTTTACTCAGATTGAATACTTCCGTTATACTTCCGGTATAAATGGTCTGGAAAACTATTGATGGCTTTAGACTTGCATTACCCGAAAGCCTGCCGTTGCCGGATGATTCGCCTGAAGCAGCGAGAAAATTGTTCCCGGAGTGTAAGATGTTAATTGTTGCGTAACTGGTGACATTAGTCAGGCCGGAATAATGGGTTTCCCAGGCATTAACCGGCAAATTATTTCCAGATATGTTCTTTATCACAATGGATGAGAATATACCATCCGGTATATTGGAAAGGTTGCTGCTTGAATTAATTACCTCAGCCCCAAATGCCACTCTCATGGACCCAAACTGTGAGAGCATTAGCATATGTTTGGAAATCGAGCCACCTATTTCTGCAACCAGGCAGGATCCGTTATATTTAATTGAGGTTTGATCTGAAATGGATCCAGTTAAGTTTGAAATAAAATTAGATGAGGAATACCTTATCGAACCGCAAACAATAGAATATCTGGAGAAAATTCCTGAAGAATTGATCGCAATACCGGCCTTGACATATGAGCTTGTGTTATAAAGATAGGACATGTAATAGAATGAGGTCCCATTCATATAATTGCTTGTTATGTTATTGATGCTTATTTCCGCTGATGCGTAAGGTGAGTCATAGCTCGCGTTTATAACGGCCTCTGCGCCGTATGGCTGCTTCAGATCTTTAATTGCCTCCAGCAGGCCGGA
>DAQB01000104.1:0-13596 GCA_002502705.1 Thermoplasmatales archaeon UBA582
CTTGCAGTATCGGAATATCTTCTTAAGAGGAGGAGAGTAGCCATGCCCATGTTGTGGAGGGAAATTTACCCTGGATTCACCCTGCCGGTGGGCGTATGGTATGTGCGGGAGAATCTCAGAGAGATGTTCAGGTCATCTCCGCTCGTATTCGAGGATCTTGATAGCTGCCTGACTTTTCTCAGTAAATACATGAAAGTTCCTTTGCAAAAATGGCTCTCCAAATCCACCATATACAGGTATTTAAGGTCAGCGACACTTGACAGGTTTGTTACTAAATGAGAAATATCCAGGTCAGGGAAGTGGAGGCTAAAACTGCTCTTAACCGATCTGGTTTGCCGGAGCTGGATTATGCCCTCAATCCATATCTTGGTTGTCTGCATGGCTGCAGATATTGCTACGCAGCTGACATGACACCGGGTGACTCTCCAGAAACCTGGGGTTCGATGGTTGCTGTGAGAAAGAACATTGTTGATGTCCTGAAGAAAGAGGTCAAGTCCAAAAGGCGAGGCATCGTTGGCATTTCAACCATAACCGACCCTTATCAGGCAATAGAGGGAAAGTACAGATTAACCGAAAGATGCGTTGATATCCTGACTTACAATGGTTTCAGGGCTTCGATTCAGACAAAGTCTCCTCTAGTTCTGCGGGATATCGATCTTTTCATGAAAAGAAGAAAACTTATTGATATAGGGATGAGTATCGCAACTCCGTATTCAGATGTATCGAAAATAATTGACAGGGATTCCCCAGTTCCATCATCCAGGATGCGCGCCCTTGGAACCCTGGCGGGTTCGGGTATACAGACATGGATGTACCTTGGCCCCATAATACCTGGTGTTAATGACTCAAAGGATTCCATTTATACACTACTGGAATTTGCAGGAAATCACGGAATAAGGGTCATATATGATACAATTTCAATGTATCCCGGAAGCGAGAAGATGCTTTCCTCGGTGATCAGTATATCACACCCGCCTGACAGGATACCAAGATCATGGTGGGCCTCAGTAGAGGAGACAATTAAGCAATTTTCTACGGAGCTCGGTGTAAGGTGCAACAGCTATNNGTGGGCGAAAGTAGAGGAGACAATAAAGAAATTTTCCGTGGAGCTTGGTGTGAGGTGCAACAGCCAGAAAGAGGAAGCGAATGCTGTAGCGTCACTTTCCTATAAACAGTTGCTTTAGCTGATGTAGGAAAAATATTATTAATTGTAGTGCTGATTATCCCGAATCAAAATAGGTGAAAAAATGACAACTTTTAACATATCAGTTAAGAATCTTCGGGAGCTTGCCGAACTTCTTAACACAGTGGTTGGAGAGGCAAAATTCAAGTTTGATAAATCTGGTGTAATAGTTAGGGTTGTTGATCCAGCCCACGTTGCAATGGTTAACGCAGAAGTACCGAAAGAGGCTTTTGTTGAGTATCAGCTTGACGGAGAAGAAGAGATATCAATCGATCTTGAAAGACTTAAGAACGTACTCAAGCTCGCGGGTTCATCAGATAACGTTCTCGTGAAAAAAACCAACGACAAACTCAAATTTGAACTTGGAACTATAAGCAAGAGCATAACGCTTCTTGATAACAGTGTTGTCACAGTACCGAAGATACCTCAGATCTCATCAGAATTCTATACTGTAATCGATAAACCAGCGTTTGAAAGGGGGTTGAAAGCAGCTGAGGATGTGTCAGATGCAATAAGGCTTCTTCTCACGCCTGATGACTTCAGGGCGAGGGCTGCCTCTGAGTCCGAGGAATCTGAGATGACAATACCGAAAGATATGCTGAAAGAAATAAACTGCAAGTCTCCGATAAAAAGCCTTTACCCGCTCGAATATCTCCTGAAGTTTGTAAAATCTGTATCTTCTGCAGAAGATTTAAAGCTAAGCTTTAAGGACGATTATCCCCTCACAATAGAATTCAAGTTCGGCGGACAGGGGCTGATGAAGGGTCTGTTTTTGCTTGCGCCGAGAACAGAATGATCTTTTCGCGGAAGCAAAATAACTGAAGTGGGATCGCTTTAAACGTGAAAGCGGAAACATTTCTGACCATTTCATCAAGAGAGATTTCAGGGGCGATAGACTGGATAATTTCGAGTAAAAACATCACAGAAGAAAACCTTCTTGCTCTCAAGAATAAAATAAGAGCGAGGATTTTCGTTGTTGAAGTTAAAATTTACCCTTACATAGATCAAAAAGGAAAAGAAAGGATCCGTGGATTCGAAGTAGAACATGCTGGTATGCTTCAGATGCTTGACAAAATACGGTTTTATTATGAAAGGAATCTTACTGATAAAGTCATCGACCGGCTTACAAGTTTGAAGAAATTCATTCAGATCCATAATGAACTTGAAACAAGATTTATAAATGATTTATATGTGAATGGAACTCATCCGGAAGAAAATGAACTGGAGCCGGGTTTGCTGAATTCTAACCCACCGGAAGATTGGAAGCAAAAATATAGCTTAGATAGAAAACTCTGAGAGTTTAGTCTTCCTGATATTTCAATAATCTATCCAGGACGTTGAATTCGTCATGGGTATCTATCTCCTTTTCCTTCCCACATACTCACCAGCCTTATATCCCATTCTTTACAATGATATAAAAGAGTCTGAAGATGCCAGGAAAATCCTTTCGGGGATTGAGGAGAAGAATATTCAAGCTTATACATCAACCTTGACTTGGGATGAGATCAGTTACGTAGTAGAAAGGATCTTTGGGAAGACCGATTCTATTGAGGTTGGAAAGAGATTCCTTAATTTTCCATTTTTAAGATTTATACCGGTAGATGATGAGATAATTAGGAGACGTCAGGTTATCTGGGAAAAATATAATTTGAAACCTAGAGATTCAATTCACCTTTCATGCGCCAGTGAACGAAACATATCAGAAATTATAACTGACGATACAGACTTTGATCGGCTCAAGGAAATTACAAGAATACCAATCAAACAGTAAAAATGTTTACCCATAATCCATCACCTTTAACCTATTTCAAAAGCCCCTATAACGGTATTCTGCATTTAGAAGGGTAATTAGAGGTATTCAAAGTTGGTTGAGTTGAGGAAAGCATTCTTTTCGTAATTTTAATAACAGGAGAAACAGATCAATGACCCTCCCCCCCCCAGAATTATCAAGGTAGGTGAGAGCATCGATTGAATATTTTACTTCTTGTTCTCTTTTTCGTAGCCTAAATCTGCCTTAAATCTTCATTCCTTCTGTCTGCATAAATATAGTTAATTATTATCTTCGGGACCCAACACCCGTTAACAGAATTATTTGCGCGCCATACCTAGGAATGCATATGTTGTCACTTGGTTGTCCAAAGATAAATGATCAAGTTTCAGTTTTTTATATAGAAAACAACCCAATATAATCAAATAGACTAAAAAAGCAGCGTAATGTCGAATTATATTATCGTTAATTTAAATAAAATGTCAATTACTCATTCAGCGATGAGTAATTAAAAATTAGGCAGAGTCTTAAGGTTGATCTGGACTATTTCCTCTTCCTAAAAATTGTCGTAAAAACTGCACCAATTACAGCTACCGCAAATACTGCACCTATGATTGCATAGAGATCGGTATCGAAAGAACTTGCAGCGGATGGTTTTCCGGTTGTAGTCTCCTTTGAAGATGTTAAGGAAAAAACCACATTCTCAGACGTGTTCTTTCCATCTACATTTATGGAACTGTTGGTTTTAGTCGAATTGTATCCTGATAAATTAACGATTGCATATGAATAGGTTCCATCAGGTAAGGAGAATGTGATAGTATTATTGTCAGATGATTGAATCGTACCATCAATCGTTACGGCCCACAATGTACCAGACGGGAGACCGGATTCTATGAATGTCACTGAGTATGTCTGTAATATAAACGAAAGCAAGACGGTTTGCGATGTGCCGTTAACTGTTAAATGTCCTGAGAGATCCTTATAATTTGGAGAAGTTGCAGAATAGGAGTATGTGCCGTTTTGCAGGCAGAATGAGTACGAAGTCCCCGTAATCGCATCTGAATAACAGCTATTTCCATTTGTTCCCGTAATGTTAACATACCAATCTTTTCCCGACGATAAACCGGTTTCAGCAAATAGTACAGAGTATTTAACTTCCAAGAATTTAGTATTTATTGCTGCCTCCGAAGAACCGTTTACTGCAACGGATCCTGAAGACGCGCAAGGCCTGTATGCAAGATCCGATGTTTCGATTGTGTATGAATAGGTTCCTTCGGGTAAAGAAAATGCGATAGTATTATTATCAGAGGATTGAGTTGTTCCATTAATTGCAACGCCCCATGTTGTTCCAGACGGGAGACCGGATTCCGTGAAGGTTACAGGATATTTAATTTGAGAGAATTCAATTGAAACATTAACTGCACTACCGTTCACTGTAATGGATCCTGTGGATAAACTCGGCCTGTATTCGTTATTCGATGTTTCGATTGTGTATGAATAGGTTCCATTTGCTGTGAATAGAGAAAGTTTGTTGCTCAAAGAAAAACCAGTCAAATTGTTGCTTAACATAGCATACCATACAGTTCCAGCTGGGAGACCGGATTCTGTGAAGGTTACAGGATATTTAANNATTCAATTGAAACATTAACTGCCGCACCAAAAACGGTGAGAGAACCTGAATTTTCAAAAGGCCTGTAAGAGTGATCGGTTGTTGCGATTGTATATGCGTACGTGCCATTTGGTTCCATAAAGGTTACTGAACCCGTTGAAGATGAGAACGATTGACTATTGCTTAGATTCACAAACCATTCCGTTTCTTTTGGAAGGCCACTTTCTGAGATTGTGACTGGATACATATTCAAAACAAAAGAGAGATTAACAGACTGTGATGTACCATTGACCTCTATCGATCCTGATAAGTCTTTGTAATCATTTGCCGAAGCAAAATAGGAATATGTGCCGTTTGCTGCAGAAAAAGTGTAAGAAGTATTTGTAAGAGTGTGTTCAACACTATTAAATATAAGATTCCATGAAAAGCCAGATGGCAAGCCCTTTTCAGCAAATTTTACTGTGTAGGTAAACTTCTCGAATGTGACTATTATGATTTGTTGCTCATCAAGTTCGTGGAAACACCCAGAAGACGGTGAAGGCTTGTAGTTATGATCTGACGTTGAGATACAGTATAAATCCTCAAAATTATTATTTGGTAATTTTGGCGTGTAAGTGGATCCTGTAATTGGGCCGGAATAGTTTTTAGGCTGAGACAAGCAACAGGTTTCTTCGTTAGTTGTATTTACGTACCATGTTGCCCCAGATGGTAGACCTGTTTCTACGAATGTTACGTTATCTAAGTAGGTTGGTGGGGTAAACACAGTGTGTTGCGGAGCATAATTAATCGAGCTCTTATAGATAACACCATTCGATTCAATTCCCTTAGGAATATTATTGTATCTATTTCCTGCAGATGACGTATGTCCATAAGGATTACTTATGACAACAAACGATGTCGCTGCGAACCCAACTGCTATCATAATCACTGCGATTTTTAATATATAATGTTTCATTGTTAAGTCATGTTTATATGCCAGATTTATATAAATTTCTTGTCAGGCAGACATATCAGCAGGTAAAATTTCAAAATTGATTTAGAGTATTGGCAAATATTGGGTCTAAAATAGAAGACCAATTCGAAATCAGACTCAATTAAAAATTCGTTTTGATCGTATTCCCTTATTGGACGAGAAAACAGCGTCTGGAAAAAACTACCAGAAATCTTAATGAATCAGATGATTGAAATATAGCTGCTCCCTTCATTGGATTCACTACTCGCTCCGTTTCCGTTATTTCTGCTTTCTATTCTTACACGAATTAAAAACTTATGAATTATTGGTTGACGAACTTTATCCACCATATTGGAAAAATCTTTTAGATAAAGCACAGTCAGATCTAATAAATTATTTAGCAACTGTGAAATCTGTTAAAAATCTAAATCCAGTTTTGCACCAAAGTGAACTATTTCCTAATAACGAAGAAAAGCTGATTCAGAAAAGCAAAGTTTCTGCTGCTTTCAAGCTATGGCTATACTGATCAACGTGACTGGAATTCCGCATATTGAATAACAAGGTTTGTCTAAATTGAGCAATAGTTATCTATTGAGACTCTATCTTTTAAGTAGATCCTTTCTTTTGAAATTAAATAGATAAGAAACCATTATGTTCAATGATCCAAAAGCAGAAATCCTGGCAAATAACTGCTTTGTGCTGCCTGTAAAATGCTAAATTTGTAATATTATGTAATGGACCACTTTACACATATGAAATGCGGAGGGCCGTATGCGATTAATCTTTTAAACGCATCCTGTAATTTNNGGGCCGGATTTGAACCGGCGAATCCCTACGGAAATGGACTCTGAATCCATCGCCTTTGACCAAGCTCGACAACCTCCGCTTTGTAATAGGGGTATAATTCTTTGATATTTTAAAAGTCTACATTTTTCCTTAAACGAAGAATTTTATCCTTTCCATGAGTTGAAAGATTGGATATACAGGCAAATGATGGTTGAAAGTAAATTCGGTTAATAATTTTATTTAAGGTTATTTAATGGGTTTAAACGAATGACGATTCTCAATAATTTAACCCACGATGTCAAATATGTGTTTGCCGATAGTAGTAGCCACGCATTCCCGGATGACAAATTTTATCTCTTAAACGATTGAGTAGAATTGTGTTAATCAACCGCTTTATAACTTTAACATGAGCTATTTAGACTTTGAACAGATATGGGAAATGGTGGATCATACAAATATACCAGAAGAATCAAGTTGCGCAATTGTTGTTCTAAATCCGTCTTTAGATCGTTTTATCAAAATTTTCACTAAATTTGAGGTCGTGACCGCGTTTGAATACCTTGCAGAGGCAGTCTCAAAATTTTCAATTCCTGTATTTGTTGCTTCAACGCGAGATGAGACGATGCGACTTATAAATAAAGATGAATCAAATGTTGAAACTCAAAAGTTTAAGTCAAGATACGATGATGAATTTATAACAAGATACACAAAAATTCTTTCAACACTGCCTTCTCATAGATATGAATATACTGGTTTTGACGTTTTCTCTTTAAGCGATCTGAAAACTTCGATATCCGAAACCCACAGAAAAAATATACTCATTTGCGGAAACTGGTTGGAAACTGATATAATTGGGTCTGTCTTTGGATCTTTTAAAATGTCCGTAACTCCTATAGTTGTTTCTGATGCATGTTCTTCTGAATCTGAAAGAATTTTTTATGAATCTCTCGATGTCCTTTCACGTATAACAAGGATAATTGATACTAGGGATCTTCTAAAGGAGTGGGGATAAATTGCCCAAAAAATCAAAAATAATACTAATAGGGGGAGTGCCTGGGGTTGGGAAAACTTCGCTTTCAGGATCAATAGCAGCATCCAACGGGATAAACATTGTTCTTTCAGGAGACTATCTGCGTGAATTCCTGAGAGCCTACCAGGATAAAAACGATGTTGTTCTAGGATACAGCGTTTATGATTCCTGGAAATACTTTGGTGATATGACCGTTGACAATATCATTAGCGGATACAGGGAGCAGGCAAAATTCATCTGGAAAGGTATAAGAGCCGTTATTGACCGGGCAATTAAAAATGGGGAAAGCATGATCATTGAGACGCTTTACTTTGAGCCAGACTATTTCACAGATATACCGAAGGATCTAATATTGCCGGTTTACATCTATATTTCAGACAGTAAAATACATGAAAAACGACTCGGGGAAAGAGAGGAGTTTACGCATCCTGGATCATCTGGAAAACGACTAATAGAGCACTTATATGAATACAGGACGATTATGGATTGTTCCCTCGAAGCGTCGAAAGTGAATAACATTGAAACCATAGACAATATTTCATATAACGATACAAGGGAGAGACTCATGAAAATGGTGGCTGATTTTGTTGGATCTTAATGTTATATCTGATCTTAATCAGAAGGGTTCAAGAATCTATTCAAAACTGAATGAAATGGGGATAATCCACGAAGAGGAGATGCCACCGCCATCGCCGGAGGATGGTAGAATCACATTTGGTTCAGGTTACCCCAGCAAGGCGATTGAGAAGTTTATCGGCTATTATGACAGGAATTCAAGGATTGCCTATACCCCATCAATGTCAATCCTGACAGACTTTTCAATTGCAAGGGCATACTGTCTTTACAATAAAGCAGGGAAGTCGGATATTGTTTATCTTGACTCCAGATTTGATCCTGAAAAGAGCGAATCTGCGAAGATAGCACTTGATAAATTCAGATCAATCTGCGGTGTGAAGGGTTATTTCACTTTCTACGTTGAAAGGGAAAGGAGGTACGTCAGGGCAAAAGGATTGAGCGAATCATCTGCGGTTGCCGCTGCTGTTTCTAGCGCTCTTGTATCCAATATCTTCGGCTATAATGTTAAGGCCCATTCAATGCTTGCATCCAGGTTTGCAAAGTTTGTTTCTGGTTCCGGCACAAGATCTGTCTTTCCGGGGCTTTCAACCTGGATATCATACCCGGGCATTCAGGAGCCAAAATGCATGGCACATGAGATTAAGATTGATTTTTCTAAAATCAAGATAGCAATGTTTCCAAAGTATGCTGATTATTCAACAAATCAGATGCATGAATTATCAGTCAAGTCACCACAATACATCCCATGGGTACAGAACAAGTTTGCCCGCTTCGAGGAGATAATTGATCGCTCCTTTGATCTTGAAGATCTTCTGATCCGTGCAGAGGAGGAGATGCTTAATCTGAACTCACTCCTTATGTCAGCTGGAAGGGTTCTTCAAACTGAGGAATCCCTTTCTCTAATTGAGAGGATCATATCCTTCAGGAAAAAAAATCCAGGGTTATATTTCACCGCAGATACTGGTCCAAGCATACTGGTCATGACACTGGATGAAAATTTACTGAAGGAATTCCTTGAGACGGAAAGAGATTTTTACATCTCAGGTAATATAGTCAAAGACAGTTCTCCATCTGCATCAAATGCTTTCAGAGAACGGGGAAAAGCATTTTTCGCCTCTTTTACGGAATCACCATGAGGATACCAAACATTTATTCTGAAATACCAAGAGTTTCTCCAGTTGTCATAGATCAAATCGGCAGGCATTTTGGATTTGAGAATGCATCAGATTTTGAACCTGCCGGAGATAAGACAACGAAAGGAATCCCATGGAAAAGAATTTCCGAGGCGGTTCTTGCCAGAGATAATTATTCCTGCAGATCTTGCGGAAAATCAACATTTGCAGATGTGCCTAAAGACAACTCGTCACATTCCATCCATCTTTCAGTCCAGGTTCATCATATCATTCCCAGAAAGGATGGAGGATCAGACTCTTTCAGAAACCTGATAACACTGTGTGATGAGTGCCATCATTCGACTTTTTCGAATGACTATGCGGGTTTGCCCTCAAAAGATCCCGCTTTGTCTGTATATAATTCAAAGTATCTGCTTGTCATTCCTGATCCATTCCTGAAAGACGGTGAGAGAGCGACAAAGGCCGTTATCCAGGACTACGCTAGAACTTATGACGCTGATACTGGAACTTATATGATAAGGCCGAAACTCGGTGAACGGATGGAAGTATCCGTTTTACTATTGACATTTGACAGATTCAGGTCAATTGGAAAAAAATTTGAGACAGAATATTCGGCATGCAGTTACGTTAAGATAAAGCAGTCTGGATCTGGTAGCAAAATCGTTACATTCTTTCTAGACAGCAATGGAAACCTGATTGGATAATTTTCCTTTCTGGCACTAAAGATTTCTCGTATTTTTAGAGATACTGTCATTCTGAGACCAGGGTGCTGGAGCGATCCTTCAAACTAGGATTATCCTTCTTTTAATTCCAACTGAATAAGAATGGTGCCAGGATTCCGGGTTTTTTTCGTTCTTAGGTTAAGGCACTAAATGAAATACAGAAGATAAATAGCAAGTCACTTTGATAGAAATGTCTAAATTTGCTGTATATATAAATATTAAAGTGATCGTGATACAAGTTTATACAGGTGGCACAAAATATGAGTGAAAATCTTGAAACTGCAGTATTTGCAAGCGGATGTTTCTGGTGTTCAGAAGCTATATTCAACGAAGTCAGGGGTGTTATGGATGTGAAATCAGGTTATTCTGGGGGACATATCGAGAATCCTTCATATGAGGATGTATGCACAGGAACTACCGGGCATGCTGAGTCTGTAAGGGTAAAGTATGATCCAGACGAGATATCATATGATGACCTTCTTGAGATATTTTTTTCCACGCATGATCCCACAACATTGAACAGGCAGGGTAACGATATTGGGCCGCAATACCGCTCTGCAATTTTCTATTTGGACGATCAACAGAAGGAGAAGGCCCTAAAAAAGATACAGGATCTCAATAACAGTGGCGAATTCAAGAAGCCAATCGTAACACAGGTGGAAAAATTCACTAATTTCTACCCGGCTGAATCCTATCATGAGAGATACTTCGAAAGAAATTCAAGCCAGCCATATTGCATGTTCGTCATTTCCCCTAAAATCAAGAAATTCAGGAAGAAATTTGGTGAATCTCTGGCTACTGAATCGTAATGGTACCTGAAATTGTCTCAATATTTTAAAATACCCTCCTTTACTGTCTATAAGTATGCCAAGCAATAATGACATTACCTTAAGAGTGGCAGAGGCTAATTCAACTGATCCAGGCATGTCCAGGGTAAGGCTTGACGAAGAATCAAGGATGTCTCTCGGAGCAGAGATTGGTGATGTTGTAGAGATAGAAAAGGTTAAAAAAACAGTCGGCAGAGTTTACCGTGCAAGACCAGAGGATGAGAACCGTGGCATTGTTAGAATTGACAGTGTTATGAGGAACAACTGCGGTGCTTCCATTGGAGACAAGGTAAAGGTAAGGAGAGTCATTGCTGAAGAGGCAAAGAGGGTAACTCTTGCTCCAATTATCAGAAAAGATCAGAGGTTGAAGTTTGGTGAGGGCATTGAAGAGTTTGTTCAGAAGGCTCTTATAAGAAGGCCGATGATAGAGCAGGATAATATCAGCGTACCAGCACTGACGCTCGCAGGCCATTCCGGGCTTCTATTCAAGGTCGTTAAAACTCTTCCCCCAAAGATACCGATTGAGGTCGGTGAGACAACAAAGATAGAGATAAGGGAGGAACCAGCTTCTGAGGTTCTTGAGGATGTTTCAAGGATCAGCTACGAGGATATAGGTGGGCTTAGAGATCAGCTGGGCAAGGTAAGGGAAATAATAGAACTCCCTCTCAAGCACCCCGAACTCTTTGAACGACTCGGGATACACCCGCCGAAGGGAGTTCTCCTTTATGGTCCACCAGGAACAGGTAAGACACTTATTGCAAGAGCAGTGGCAAATGAAAGTGGCGCAAATTTCTATTCAATAAACGGACCTGAAATAATGAGCAAGTACTACGGCCAGAGTGAGCAGAAGCTTCGTGAAATATTTATGAAAGCGGAGGAATCTGCACCTTCTATAATATTCATAGATGAAATAGATTCAATAGCCCCTAAAAGAGAGGAGGTTCAGGGCGAGGTTGAGAGAAGGGTTGTTGCCCAGCTNNACTGTTGATCCAGCCCTGAGGAGACCTGGAAGATTTGACCGGGAAATCAACATTGGTGTTCCTGACAAGAACGGCAGGAAAGAGATTCTTGCAATTCATACAAGGGGTATGCCTATGGGCATGTCAGAGCAGGAAAAGGGTGAGTTCCTGGACGAAATATCCGAATACACTTACGGTTTTGTTGGTGCAGATCTCGCAGCCCTTGCAAGGGAATCTGCCATGAATGCTCTGAGACGGTATCTTCCTGAAATTGACCTTGACAAGCCTATTCCGGCTGAAATACTGGAAAAGATGGCAGTTCGGAAAGAAGATTTCATGGATGCACTGAAGCTGATTGAACCCAGCAGCCTGCGTNNCCTGCGTGAGGTCACAGCAGAGATACCGAATGTCAAGTGGACTGATATTGGAGGCTTGAACGAAGTGAAGAATGAATTGAGGGAAGCTGTTGAACTTCCGCTCCTAAAACCGGATGTGTTCAAGAAACTTGGAATCAGGCCATCCAAGGGATTCATCCTGTATGGCCCACCGGGTGTCGGTAAAACTCTTCTTGCAAAGGCAGTTGCCACGGAAAGCAAGGCTAATTTCATATCTGTGAAGGGGCCAGAGGTCTTGAGTAAATGGGTTGGAGAGAGCGAGAAGGCGATCAGGGAGATATTCAAGAAGGCANNTGTGTTACTGAAAGGATGGTTAATCAGCTGCTCACATCTCTTGATGGGATAGAGACACTTCAGGGTGTTGTTGTCATAGCGGCAACTAACAGACCAGATATACTGGACAGTGCTCTCGTGCGATCTGGGAGATTTGACAAGATGATCTACATACCCGCGCCCGATAAGGAGAGCAGGGTCAAGATTCTTGAGGTGCACACAAAGAATATGCCCCTTGCAAAAGACGTCAACCTGGAAGAAATTGGAGAGCGCACGGAGGGATACGTTGGCGCCGATCTGGAGAACCTCTGCAGGGAAGCTGGTATGATGGCATACAGGGAGAATCCAGATGCATCTCAGGTCTCGCAGAAGAATTTCATTGATGCATTGAAATCTATAAGACCTTCTGTTGATGACAATGTCCTGAAGTTCTACAAGAATATTGCACAGGAAATGGGGAAAACAGTACAGGAAAAGAAGCGGCAGGTTGAAGAACTTGGTCTGTATCAATAAGTAAGGTGAGCTTTCTTGGTAGATCTTAAAAAATTTACAACCGACATAATCGGAAAATCAGTTGTCACCACTACCGGCCAGGTTGTAGGAAAACTTGACAACCTTGTCCTGAACCTAGATACTGGAGAGGTGACAAACCTGCTTGTGGAACCAACTGAGGATGCGGTCATCCAAACACTGGAGAGGGACAAGGAAGGAAGGTATGTCGTATCAATAAAGGGCATAAAATCCATGGAAGACGTTCTGGTTGTTGATCTGTCCCAATCAAAACATATCTGAATTTAATTGATCAATGCGGGACTGTAGCACCAGCAGCGTATCTAAGTATGCCAGCAGCTCCACCAAACGCCTTCTTAAGCAGCTTTCCCTCATCGCTTTCCTGAGAGATCAGCTCAACAGTCGTTCCGGATTCTTCGGCCATCCGGTAGAATGTCTCAACAAGATCCTCAGATTGCGTTGCCTGCATAGTCGCACCACATTTCGGGCATGGAATGTCATCTTTGTTTTGCCTGTATAGAACCGCATGATTTGAGCAGCTTGGACACGTATATTCAACCCTGTACATATCGATTCCCTCTGATAACAGAAGAATGTCAAGACTCTTCTGCTCAAGTGCAGCAAGTATCGCAGGTATCCCATAAACCCCCAAACCACCATCGTTCTTCTTGATTTCCAGCATGAACCTATTCATCAGATCCTTTTCTCTTGATATCTTCATGTCTTTGACAGTGCCGGCTGCCTTTTCAACTAATTCCCTCAACCCAGTTTCATCTGTGTATCCTATATCGAATAACTCCTTTACCTTCTGTTTGACCTCATTTCTGAGATAATCCCTTTCGAAGAAGAAATCCTTGGTAGATCCAGGGCCGT
>DAQB01000104.1:13656-14584 GCA_002502705.1 Thermoplasmatales archaeon UBA582
GATGATGCTTGCTTGGAACAAGAGACTGCTCATTTGCAACAACCTGTATGTTTGTGCCATTCAGGAAACCGATCGTCGCCTCTTTCCTGTCTATGACTATGAGACCGTATATCTCTTTTTCCTGAAGCTGCAATCTCAGCTGTTCAGTGTGAAACATGGAATCGCATTTGTACATAAAAGTCTGTATCGGCTCCGGAGGCTCAATGATTTTCGTATACATTTCAGTCTGGTCTCCCCTGGTGGAAACATGACCCACGAAAAAGACCAGTCCGGATTCAGGCGGTGCCTTGTAGTACTTCAGTCTGGACATGATTGATTCAATTGCAGCGAGGACGTTTTTTCTCGTAGACTTTGATTTAATGTTTGAAGAGGTTGAAAATTCCTCACGCAGATACTGCACTACATCGGAAATCTGTTTACCTGGCGGAACGTAAAGTGATATGAGTTCCGTACCCCTTCCCTTAAGGTTTTCAAGCTCCTGCAGAGCTTTTTTGAATTCGTATCTTCTCATTTGTGATTCGTCAGTAGGCATTCGTGTGGAAAATTTATAATCGTATTTAATCTTAACCCGATAACTAATGGAAAAACTTGTTATTTCACTCGGAGGCTCAGTTTTCACAGATAACCCACTCAGGATTGATTTCATCAGGGAACTCTCAATATCGGTCACGGAACTGAGGAAAAAATACCAGATNNGTGGTCGGCGGAGGAAAACTGGCAAGATCATATATTTCAGCGCTAAGACCGCAGGAAGTCAATGAAAATGTTCTGGATGAGATTGGGATATACGCTACCAGAATGAACGCGCTCGCTTTCACATCCTTTCTTGACAATGTGAATGCCAAGATACCCACAACGGTCAATGACGCGGCTGAAATGATCGCCCTTTACGGATGCGTTGTTATGGGCGGGACGGAGCCTGGTCACA
>DAQB01000088.1:0-7841 GCA_002502705.1 Thermoplasmatales archaeon UBA582
TCCGGACTTCGCCCTTATCGCAGCCCTGACGTTTGCCCTTACTGAAATGTTCATCCCAATCAAGCCTGCAACTGCAGATCCAAGTGCCCCGACAAAAAATCCCAGAGCAATCTCGCCACCGTAGGTGAAATTCTTGTAAGCAAAGAATGCACCAAATATTACAAAAGTCAGAACGATTACAAATATGAATACTGTTGTATACTGGCGCTTCATGAAAGCATTAGATCCATGACGGATGTAATCTGAAATTGCCTGTGCCTTAGGGTCATCGACCTTTATCTTCAGAAGAATATAACTCTGGACACCGGCGTAGATAAGACCTAAAAGTGCTGATACCAGTACGAAGAGCTCCCAGCCCAGTATTGAACCATACATTGGCAGGTGATAGTATGTTTATTAAAATTATTTTTCATTGAGACAGTGAAGATCAAAGCTTGTATATTATATCTGAAACGATGTCGCCTTCCTTTATTCCCAGTAGCTTTGCTCCTGTAGTCAGATTGGCAACCTTTGCCTTAAGCAGGCTCTCAAGATCCTTGACGCCTGTCACCCTTACTGCTGTGTCCTTGAGCTTTTCCGCAGCATCAATGTTCAGGTACCCGCACATTACATAACCTGTCTTTCCTTTGAGCATGACAAGTGGTGCTCCATACATATCGACCTTCAGGTATTCATAGTCACGACTCTCTATTTTGATTGTCTCTGTACATATCATGGAAGTGAATCAATTGCGAGAATAAAAGCTACTGTGTTCATGGATAAACTATCTGTGATTGAATCCAAGACTGTTTCTGTTTCTTGCAAGCACTTGACTTATACCGGAACCGTACTGTGCAGCCTTCTTATTAGCCATTGAGATACTTCTGCTCATTCCGGATAGGATGGCGGTCTGCCTTAGAATAAATTTATTTGTTCCTTCAACGATCTGTACAGATCTAGGAAGACTGCCTATCTCAATGATTGGATCCTGAAGATATGGCAATATGAGTTTCTTTCCAAAGTAATTGGCTATCTTAGTCTCTCTTGGAAGTGTAACTTCGAAAAGTTTACTGATGCTTTCACTATTATCGAGATCCGGTTTTTCCTTAAACCTGTTATATCCATAAAAAATCTCATCACTTCCCTGCCCAGTGACCAGAATCTTCTCATCTGTTCTTTCAAGCAGAAGAGCAAGCACAGTCTCGTAACCAAGATCGGTGAGATTAATGCCTGGATCTATCTTTTTTACAGCCAGTGCGGCTTCGATTATTTCCTGCTCATCAACAATTATCTCGTGACATTTTAATCCAAGTATCTGAGCGGATTTCCTTGCGGCCCTGACATCATGAGATTCCGCGATACCGCAGACATACGCACCATACTTTCCTCTGGATAAATAAGCTATAAACGAACTATCAAGTCCACCGGAGAATGCGATTGCAGATTCTGGATCTATGGAGCCGATAGACTGCAGTATTGAATTAGTGATTATATTTGCATAGTATTCGATATCTGCAATTTTCCTGTCCATGTATCTGCAAGGAGATTTGCGGGAATATTAAAAACATTAATGAAAAAATACCTTGAGTGGAGATTTTAATTGCCCGAAAATAAATATTAGATAAGCAGTCTTGTCGCTTTGATATGATCAAAAATCTGGGCAAAAAGAGTGTATTTCCAGTTGGGATTGGTACCTGGGGGATCGGTGGAAAAAGTACCGCAGTCTATGAAAACGATGAGTACGAAATAAGATCAATCGAGTATGCCATTTCAAAAGGTATAAACGTTATAGATACAGCAGAAATGTATGCGGCAGGTCATTCTGAGGAACTCGTAGGTAAGGCAATCAAGAAATTTGACCGGGAGAAGCTGTTTATTATATCAAAGGCCTGGCCGAATCATCTGAAAAGAGATGATCTGATAAAATCTGCCAGAGAAAGTATCAAAAGACTTGATATTGATTACCTGGATCTTTATCTGATTCACTGGCCCAGTGATTCAGTACCGCTTGAAGAGAGCCTGAATGCCATGCTTTTCCTGAAAGATAATGGCCTGACAAGGAACATCGGGGTAAGTAACTTTGGTCCAGTTCTTCTGCAGGAATCTCTTGAAATTACTGGAAAGACAAATATACTTGCGGATGAGATAGAATATAATTATGGTAATCAGAAGGAGGCAAAATCTACCATATCATTCTGCCAGAAGCATGGTATAAAGATAATAGCGTATTCTCCGCTTTCAAAAGGGAATATACCAAGAGATAAAAGTATTTCAAATATCGCAAAAAAGCATGGGGTTTCTGAGGCACAGGTAATCCTGAGGTTTCTGATGGAGGATAGTCTGCCAATACCTAAGGCAAGTAATGAGGCGCATATTGATGATATCGCGGAATCCGTTAAGCTTTATTTGGATCAGAATGAAATTGATGAACTAAGGATGGCATAAAGCGAGCAATAATCAATAATGAAATTTTACCCGCGAATAACTGTATATATCATTATATCTGGTCCCTTTCAGCCTTACAGCATATAGAGTTATCATCCTCCATCAATGAGACCTTTTCGCCTTCTCCAATTTGTGTGGGGGATCTGCAGAAAAATGTGATTCCATCAGATGAGATCCGAAGGATGTAATATGTTTCAGGTAAATTATCTGGTGTCGCAAACAGCTGCACTGTATCCAAAACAATACCGGACGATACGTCGTATTCCAGTAAACGGTCTGAACGGCAGTTATAGCATCTGCTTCTCTTTTCAAGGAACGAGCTGGAGCAATTTTCACATCTGTATACTTTCATGAAAATGCCTCATAAATTCCTGCAACGGCATTGTTTCCAAAACCTGCCATGTTCAGGGTGAATCCAACTTCATGTCGTTTAACCTGTCTGGGACCAGCTAGACCATTTATCTGCTGGTATACCTCGCATGCCTGTGCAACGCCGGTTGCCCCGATTGGGTGACCCTTGGAGTTCAGGCCGCCGCTTGGATTGATCGGAAGTTCTCCGGAGATTTCTGTGATTCCATCCCGCAATGCCATATATCCCGAACCTTTTTCAAAGAAGCCTATGTTCTCGCTTTCGACGATTTCAAGAATTGTTGACATATCATGCACTTCTGCGAAATCAACATCTTTTCGCGTTAGACCCGTTTCTTTGAATACTTTATCTGACGCTTCTTTCACGCAATCAATTTCAAGAAGGGATTTCCTTTCTGATATAACCGGGTTGGATGAGTATGATGAAATACCCCTTATTTTTACTGCCTTTCCAGTAAATGACTGCGCCATGTCGTCACGCGTCAGGATAAGAGAAGCTGCTCCGTCACTAACCGGGCAGAAATCGTATAATCTAAGTGGGTCTGCTATTATCTTTGATTTCATTATGTCTGATAAATCAACAGGCTTCTGGAAGTGAGCATATTGGTTCAATGCACCGTTTCTGTGATTTTTCACAGCTACAGAAGAGATCATTTCCATTCCCACACCGTATTCTCTCATGTATGCTTTTGCCATGAATGCTGCAAGAGAAGGAAGAGTCAGTCCGGATTTTCTTTCACGTTCAGAAAGCAGTGAAGCAATGATGGATGTCGATCTTCTGGAAGGTACAGAAGTCATCTTCTCCGCCCCGATAATAAGGACAGTGTTAACATACCCGCTTTTTATCATGGAATTTGCGATATAGATTGCAGAACCGCCGCTTCCGCTTGTATTATCTACCCTCATGGAAGGTGTCCCGTCAATTGAAAGGGATGAGCAAACATGATCGGACAGACCGGATAGCCCGGTATATTCNNGTTATTCGCCGCAATAGGAATTTGAAACCAGTACGAGATCAATAGAATCAGAATATTTTGCAGAAATGCCCTGAGAACTCTCAACCGCAAGTGAAATTAGATCATCATTCCTCTTACCGAATCTTGTCATCCCAAATCCGACAATAGAGGTCATTCATGTCTGGATGGGAAAACAGTTAAAGTATGTTGCGAGATATTTTAAAAACAAGTCTATTGTCTCCTGCATTTAGTTATATGAGTCACAACAAAAATAGTTACGTGTATGAATCTTGCCCTCTTTAGTTTCTGGAACATATTGTTCAAATTGTCTTTTCAAAAATTCAGTTTATTTCTGCTATAGGTACAATTCAATATCCTATGCGCTCAAATGCAAACTTTTTGCGATGGAAAAAGTAAAAGCATTCAGAAACAGTAGGAAGCAAGTATTGTTAAATAACAAATGTAAAAGAATAAGTATAGAACAGGATAATAACATGGATCAATGTCATATCTTTTACCGTCCAATCCTTTAATTTCAGAATTTTATTCAAAGATCTGCTTGACGGCCTTGAAAACAGGGGTAAAGACATTCATGTGAAAGCATGGAGTCATGTTCCGCATAATATGTAATTTGATCATATCTATGGGCTTGAAATAAGGCTTGTCCCAGCACTGGAAAGAAGAATAACCGAATAATACGGATATTTTTATTTGATTGACAACATGTGCGCATTGACCTTACAGAAAAGTACGGTGCAAATCTAAAAGATTCAAGAACTGGAATCTTTTTTGAGAACATGCCGACATTTGATCTTTTCCCCGATTAGATTGAGGGATTTTACGGTGAGTACAGATCAATAAGGGAGTAACTCGATTTCAACACCGGGAACAGGCAAGAGGAGTTCCGGCCATAAGAAGGATTAGGTTTAGAAGACCTCTGACAGGACCGAACATCTTTTTAATATAGTCATGGCTGTGCAGGAACGTATTCAGGACAATAAACAGGATCATGATAACATTTTACTGGTATCACCACTATTATTCAACAGAAATGTGACAATGTCAGAGATCCGAAATCCTTATTATTGTAAAATTATTGGTATTTAATGTCTGTTACGGATCCAGATACGTATACTCCTAGACTCTTCAGGGTCATACTTCCAGTAGACGACATAGAAAAGGCTCAGAAATTTTACTCCTCGTTACTTAACATGGATGGGAAGAGGGTGTCTCCTGGAAGGCATTATTTCCGGTGTGGTGGTACAATACTTGCCTGCTTTGACCCAAGGAGTGATGGTGATAATTTCGATCTCCCTCCTAATCCAGATCATATATATTTCTCAGTAAAGAATCTCAATGCCGTCTTCAAAAGAGCGCAGGTATTAGGGGCTATAATTTTAGATGAGATTGGAACAAGACCTTGGGGAGAAACTTCGTTCTACCTGAAGGATCCGTTTGGGAATAAAATTTGTTTCGTTCAAGAGGAAACGGTATTTACGGGAGATTGACAGTTGAAAATATCACCGAAAACATGCATGATGAAAACGCGTTAATAAGCGATCTAATTTAGTGTTTAAAGATAATATGGAATGGGGTTGACCGGATTTGAACCGGTGACCTCCCGGTTATCAGCCGGGTGCTCAAACCAAGCTAAGCTACAACCCCATAACTACGGAAGAAGCGAATAGGTGAATTTATAATAAACATTTTGCAGAAAATTGCTTTGGGCTATGTCCATTGGACTGGATATATATCCCATTGACCTTGGAACATTCACTGGTTGCCCATGTATTCTGATAGGTATAAAAGATTTCCCCCTCATATTACAAACATGTAAAGAGGCAAAGCATTGCAGAAATATAATTAAGTGAAAATCAAAAAATTGCAACTTAGTAGTTTGAATGTGTTTAAACGAAATTTCAAGCTGGTATCTGTTTCATATTTCTACACACAGAGCAGATATCTGATGTGGTTGGTGTACCACATATCCTGCAGTTTCCAAGATGAGTATATCTCCCAGCCGGAGCAATAGACTTCTTCACTTCTTCTCCGAATTTTGCGATTGCATATGCTGTGCCTGGATGCTTCTCCTCCAATCCGGAAATTATTTCCCGAATCTCGTTTCTCTCAGCCCTGCCAGCATATGGACATGAAAGACGATCAACCTTTATACCCTGTAAAATTGAATAAATTAATACCTCTTTTTCCGGTATTTTCCAAAGCGGAATAATCCTCTTTACAAGTCCCTCCTGCTGATTTTCGTGAGGGGCCAATCTCGACATTCTCACCGTATCTCCTTTAATAACATTCATTAGTACAGACTGGGCATAATCATCCAGATTTATACCAAGAGCCAAGTAGTCAGCGTCAGCCTGAGTTGCCAGAAGATTCATACTCTGCCGCCTCATTGGACCACAGTGTGAGCATGGTATTGTAGAAGGATCGGATTGAACAACCTTATCCATTGTTGTTCCATATTTTGACTTGAATGATATGACCTTGTGCTCTACCCCGAGGTCATCGCAAAGCTTCCGTGCGGACTCAAGTTCTAAGTTTCTGTAACCCTCTATGCCTTCATCAACAGTGATCGCAACGATTTTGATTTTCTTATTTTTTCCTAAGACTTTCTTTATCAGGTAAAGAAGAACTGAGCTGTCTTTTCCTCCAGAAAGGGCAACAGCAACTGTCTTGACTTCCCTTCCTATTCTTATCTGCTTCCTTATTTCAGTCTTGAATCTTGATTCTACGCTTTCCGCAAAATGGTTCTCGCAGTAATTCATGCCACTATATCTAGCTTCGTAAACTGCCTTTTTCCCGCATTTACTGCAGTTCATATTCGTATTGTATTTCATTTGATTATATATACTGACAGTGAAGCATCAGTCAATGATTTATAAAACCTGAAAATTAACCGTGGAAAAAATTGGATGCTCTGAGATACCACTACGTGTTGTTCGATCTTGACGGGACCATACTGGATAGTGAGGGTGTTTCAGCATTTGCGACGAATTATGCTTTTAAAAAAGTACTGGGACGGGAGCTTACAAAATCAGAGGAGAAGTCACTGATAGGAAGACCTGTCAAATACATACTGAAGGATTGGTATGGAGAAACAGGAGAGGAGATATACAGAATTGGAAGCACATATTTTAATCAGCAGGCAGCAGTGATTAGACCATATAGGGGAATCAAGACATTGATTGCAGATCTGTATCATAAGGGTGCAAAGATGGCGGTGGTGACTACAAGTCATACGGAAAATTCTCTTAAGCTGCTGAAATTGAATGGAGTATTGAGATACCTTGTAACTGTTATAGGACAGGAGGACACGAAGAAACATAAGCCTGACCCTGATCCAGTTTTTCTTGCGCTTCGAAGAATGAGGTATAATGGAACAGGTGATGCAATATTCATCGGGGACCAGCCAGCAGACATTTATGCTGCCAGGAATGCNNGCGCAGCTGATGAAGAAGTGATCGAAAGCTGTCAGCCCAGGTATACGTTCAAAAAAATAAGAGATTTCAGAGAATTTATCTTTCTTTCCGACGTAAAAAAGTGAATCCTGAATCCTCCAGTATATATACATTGGGCATATCTTGTTTTATGATTCCTGAAATTTTGATTCCTGGTCTGAAGAATGGCGATTTGTTCCCAGAGAAGTTCACCTGTGTAGATTCAGACGTTTCTCCAGCGTTGAGGTGGAGTAACTTCTCTGAAAAAGTTGTGGAATATGCACTGATAACGGATGATCCAGATGCTCCATTCGGTCTCTTCACACACTGGATAATTTATGGCTTGAAACCGGAAATGTACAGCCTACCGGAAAACGTTCCAAAAACAAAGCATCTTCCTTTTGGAGGCATACAGGGCAAGAATGATTTTGGAAAGACTGGCTATGGTGGGCCGTGTCCGCCACGTGGCAAGCCTCACAGATATTACTTCAGGCTATTCGGCCTTCTGACACCCTCAGGTCTCGGCAAAAGTGTGAAAAGAAAGGAATTCGACAAAGCCATAAACGGTAAATATTCTGAAAAAGCTGAATTTATGCTCATGTTCAGCCGTTGACTATTCTGTAAAGAGATTACATGTTCA
>DAQB01000088.1:7867-8039 GCA_002502705.1 Thermoplasmatales archaeon UBA582
GAACTCTTGGCCTGCAAAACCAGAAGGTCGTCGATATAAAGTTTCACGTTCCTGTTTGGTGATTTAACAAAGATGTGAATGACACGGTTCTTGATCTCGATTTCAGCTTTGTTTCTGGATCGGATTGATGTCTGCGATTCATCTGGTTCAACCTCAAGTTTCATGTTCAGCC
>DAQB01000133.1:0-212 GCA_002502705.1 Thermoplasmatales archaeon UBA582
GCGACCCTCTTCCCATATATTCGGCCCTGAAGTGGGATGTCAGTGAGTCAACAATCAACAGCCTTATGTTCTTGCCTTTGGCTTCATCAAGGGCCTTTTCTGCCAGAAGGATCTGGTGGTGTGAATTATAAGCCCTGGCCACCTGTATTCTTCTGAGCGTTTCATCCGGATCCAGGCCGCGTGCCTTGGCCATCTGAATTATTCTTTCCGGA
>DAQB01000133.1:235-8614 GCA_002502705.1 Thermoplasmatales archaeon UBA582
CCAAATTCACCAAAAAATTCTGTTATTGATTGAGTTTCAAGACCGCCTCCAAGTAGCTGATCAAGACCATGCGAGCCGGTGGTCAGTTTCTTGACCTGCTCCCTCCTCTTCATAATCTCTTCACCAGTTTCGAAGTTGCCTACGTCTGCGAATTTTCTGGCAGCTGCGATGATCTTTATTGCGGCTCCTTCCCCAATACCCGCTACCTCTGAAAGATCTTTTGGTGAAGCAACTGCAAGCATCATTATATCGTCATATCCGGTTTCCCGTAACTTCTCGGCTGTTGCCTCTCCTACGCCGGGGAGATCCTCTATCTCTATTTTCTTATCCGTGTTTTCTGCCTTGTCAGTCTTGTCATCCTTAGCCAAATCATTCTCCTCCAATTCTGAGAGCGCTATCTGTTCTCGATATAGAATCTTCTCTGTCACAAAGATCGAACATCGCCCTTATGGCATCTATGTTTTCAGGAACAACGTCACTTTCCTGGTGAACTGCCTGTATGAAGTTAATCCTGGTTCCAGTGACCTTGATGCTCTCCTTCCATACGAAAATCTCGAAAAGGTCACCCCTCTTCCTCCCCATCTCGCGGGCATAATCCATTACCTGAGCAGTCGATGATTTTCCATCCTTTCCGGTTGAAACTATTATTCTTTTCTTTTCAGAAAGAGCAGCAATTATATCCTCTGCACTGGCAGGCCGCGATAGATCCGCGTTGACAACATGAACATGCATCAGTGTGGTTGGCGCCTTAACCGCAACTGTTTGCACATTAAGCCCGGGCATAACTGTCACCAGATCCGGACCATGATGTGACGGAAAGGAGAGACTTGGCTCAAGTGCGTTTATCGGCCCCTTGGCNNAACCTGCCTTATCCCTGATTGTGGATAAAGTTCTTGCGAGACCTGTTGTGTTACAGGATACCACCCTCACATATTTCTTTCCAACTGATGAATTAAAATTCGAATAAGCATTGAAACTGGCCTCTGCAATTTCTGCCTCCTCCCCTCCCTGAAAAATTGCACGCACTCCTGCCTCTTTGTATTTTTTTAGGTTTGTTTCGCCCATTCCTTCAGGAGTTGCATCTACAACGATGTCACAATCCTGTATCATGTCATCTACTGTTCCGGCGGCACTGATTCCCGCAGCTGAAAATATATCAATTGCCTTCCTGTCCGGAACAAATATCCTGTAATTCCTTGAGGCAATCTTTGCAACGTAATCAGGCCTGGTTTTTGATATACCGACAACGTTCATGTCCTCCTGCAGCATTACGGCATCGGCAACCCTTCGTCCAATAGTTCCATAGCCATTTATGGCGACATGAATCATGCGTCTTGATCACATGTGATGATATAAAATATACTCGCATGCATTGTGTTGACATGAATGCGATTTGAACACCATGCAGAAATTTTGTAGTCATAAATTTTAGAAAGTGAATCAGTGTTTATTCAGATTGCAGAGATATCCCATTTACCTCGACTGAAAACACAGAAGGAATATGTGCAGATAATAGGTATGAGAAAACTGCAAAATTGGGGTTTATGCTTATTGCTGGGTCAGCTGACATCTGTTTTATAAGGCTCTGGTTAAATAAACTGAAATTGATCCCACTGGTGTTTGAATTATATACAAAGGTTGTCTGAGATGATGTGCCCAGTATTGTGTTTGACGGCAATGAACTATTATCGATAAAATAGTAATAATATGTGCTGTCAAAAACTATTACCGGACCAAAGAATGAGCTGGATGGGTTGGTCATGCTATCATTTAATTTTGCACCCTGCACGGAAAGATTGTAATGAAGCGTGAATGAGTCCTTTACAAGCATGTCAAAATTAATGGATGCGTTCAGAGCGCCGAATACCCCGCTATTTGTTGTTTTAGAAAAGATGAACCCGTCACTTATCGATTGCATTTTCAATCCACCGGGTTGTGAGGAATAGAAATTCCAGTCTGGAAATTGCAGCACTGAGTTCTGATCCGTAATGGGATAGCTCAGATCCGGATTGTAAAGCGGAAAAGAGCGACTGGTTGAAATGTTCCTGACAGAATATTCTGTGCATGCTAAAGTGTTGTATGCCTGGATCGTGATCGTCTTCGAGGTCGCGGGTAAGAGTGATGTTACGTTTTCCGGGAAAATATTAACGCTATTATATCCTGCATGTAAGTATGGATCTGATGCGTACCAGGGAAAGCCGTTTGCGCCGGAGCTTGAAACCTGTAACTCACCAGACGCAAAAATCCTGTAGTTCATCTCTACCGTCTGCGGATCACCGTTTGCAGGATTATATGATATGTTGAGCCTTATCATTGTTACATTTCCCTTTATCTCAAAAGGATTGCCTACTGCCTCAATACCGTTGATCTTCAGTGGAAGCGTATTGGGTGAATAGGAATATACCCCGGCTGATACGGCAATACCCGCAAAGACAATAGCAACTACAGCTGTTGCAGCCAGTTTCCTGTTTCTGGAAAAATACCTGAAAAAGCGGCTCGCACTGAGAAATACATGTTTTTTCACTGAGATTAATCCTGATGAGCGCCTTGATGTTATGAAATCAGGTAGAACCAGAATAATTAGAACTGGCCAGTAAATTATATAGGTTATCAGAGACCTGAATTCCAGGAGGAATATTATAACAGGAAACGCAAAGAACGCATATTTTAGATTGTCATAGTATATGATGTATATTGCGAGAAACATGACTGTGAGGAGCACGAGTGCTATCGAGAAGAATACTGTGCTAACATGTATTATGCCGGTGAAATCCAGGATTGACGGTCCGATCCCGGTACCGACAACACTCTGGAACTGGATTGATAATACATTGACAATCCAGTCATGTGCATTTACTATAATGTAAGGTAGATTTACACCTAAAAACAGCACGATTGCGAATAGCATGAAATACGATACGTATTTCTTGTTGCCTCCACTTTCCCTGTAGAGGAAATATAAGTAGAAGGGCAATATCAATGCAGGTATCTGCTTGAATGCGAGTGCAAGACCATAGAAAGAGCCGGAAGCCATGGGTTTCTTTCTCAATGCAAATGACATGCCCAGAAAGAAGACCCAAATTATACCGGTAACTCCGTTGACAGAGAAAAATGCATATTCAAAAATTGTTGCAAACACTATTAAGACAACAGCGTTCCTTGATTCAATCTTGTATTTCCTGAATGTTCCATATAAGAGAAAGTAAGTGGCAACGTCAAATGCAAGTACCACGGTATAAGAAGGAACTCCGAGAAGAATTGCAGGAATGAATACTATAGCAGCAAGTGCCGGGTATTCAAAGTAATTCGCAACCCCTCCTGACAGAAGAGGAGTGGTAAATACCTTATTTGCAAGCAGTGTGGGCACAACGCCAAGCATGTTGGCGTTTATGTATGGATCTATACCATGCAGGGAAAGATAACCCGCATAGGTATCTATCAGTATCTCATCTGAATTAGATGTCGGAAAATATTGAAGATAGATTGCTATCAGTGCTATAATAGACAGAATAAAAGCAAGATCTACCATGAGGGTGAAGTGCTTTACCTGTTCTTTTATTGAGAGGGCGTAGAGAAGGAGTATTCCGCTCATTATAATAAGAGCCCAGACCGAAACAAGAGCAACTATATTCAGGTAGCCAGCGAGGTACCAAATCAGGAATGAGAAGTTTATCAGAAATATAGCCATCGCTATGTAGGCCAGACGCCATTTTTCGATTTTCCTAGCACCTTCTTCTGGCAATCTGTTCTCTGGAAGTTCCTGATTACCCGCTTTTTCTTCCATATGACTTTAAGGTGGTATATATTGAAGAGGGTGTTATAAGTTTTTATCAAATTTGATTATTTGTCTGACATTTCAGAATGTTTCACGTTTATGATGGTCCGATCGATTACTACTCCAGAAGAATTATAGGATCAATAACATTTCAAGAAAAATGCGAATAAGTGTAATTATTGTAATTATATTTCTTATTACACTATTCCCCGTAACGGTATATGGTCAGAATGGTACTCCAGGTAGTCTATCACAAAGCTATTACTTCAGTTCACAGGAACCTGGTTCTTTTCCTGCTAATTCGAGCACATTCTTCTTTTCGGAGTCTGGTAATATCGAAGCTGTGTCGGCAAATATAGGAAATCAGCTGTTTGGAAATGGTCTGGGTGTAACTACATGTAATTTAAGCGCACCAGGTTTTGTTAAAATAAAGACACCAGATTATCATGACTACTATACATTCAACATGTCATTTTCATGGAACAACTCAATTAACTGTGGACTGGCTGAAAACGATATAATAATATCATACGGGAGCAGGGTAATACTGAATGTATCATTCGGTCCCGAACTTGGATATTACATATTTTCATATAACAGCATGAAGCAGAAAATTGCAGCAGATCCTGAAATAAACCACTTGTGCAACATGAGCGTTTGCTATAATCCTGCTTTAAACGGTAGCTTCATCTCGTTTTCCAGCACTGGTTCAGGATTGATATTTCCATTTTTCTATCCTTCGCTTAACGGTACCGGATCCAATCTATCCGTACTGGTCGGAGGCGAAGTCTCTTACATAGCACTTTATTCGATTTCGATCTCACCAGATCCATCCTTTCAAACAGAGAAGATTGATCGCAGATCAGAATCTTTTGGAATTGCGGGGTACGGCAATGACTTCGGCAGGCATTATGAGAGTGCGTTTTACAACAGGCAAACTAATTCAATTATTGGTTTAGCGTCAGGAAACGCGATAGATGCCTTTAATCTTTACAATCGGAGCTATTTCAACCTCACGAGACCTATAAATCTGAATGGAAATGTGTCGGTTATTTATGCGAATAGCAGCTCTATGCTTTCATATTACATTGAAAATAGCACTGAATCCTGCATTGTTAACATAGATCTGGACAACTTTTCCGCAACCTCCATGAAGATAACGGGAAGCATAGATATGCCCATAGGAATGCTTGTCAATGATCAAAATTACATTATCTTTGGAGATGGTGGAATTTTTGGTCTGATCAAACAGGGTTCAACCTCAATCACCGAATCGTACCTGGGTGCGAACATAGGAGCAATTCTGTTGTCTGCTGCTCAAGCAGGAAATCAGACTGATTCCTTCTGGTTGCTTAATCAAACATTATATTCTATCAATTTTTCCGACGCGACCGGTGCTGTCGGCCATCAAAGCTCATCTGAGATTAATCTGAATTCCTCTTATGTTGACGGCATTCATCTCTTTTCATCAGGCGGATTGATTTCTTCTATTATATCTTATAATTTCAATTCAGGGCTGGTTCTTTTTTCCGGTGGTTCTTTGGTGCCAATTGGCAAGGATTTCGCTTCGCAGGTCAACATATCTTCATTATCCATGTCTGACTTTTTGGTTACCAATTCTAATATAATTCTTTACTCCAATTCAAGTGGCATCTCTGAATTCGGCAACCCTTCTGCATCTTACGGGTTTTATTTGCCAGCGGGAAACGAAGGATTCATTGGCTTCAATCAGACGTCGCTGTCGTATTTCTACAATCTGGATGGAAACGAATTCTGTGGGTCGGCACCAGTTGCGGTCGTAAATGCCAGTTATGTCCTGACAGGCGAGAACGTTCTGAACTTCAAAATCGGACAGAATAATTCGCTAACAGCAGATCTCAGGGTTGGGAATCTATCGTTTGTAAATTCCGGAGAAACATTTGTCATAAATTCGAGTATATTGAAGAATGGAATGTATAAAGGCTCCTTAAAACTGCAGGCATTCTCCGGCTTCTCCTCGGTTTATAATTTCACTGTTTTTGTCGATACTGGCACACCAGAGTTGAATCTGAATATCGCAAATGGTTCCTATATTTCACAGATTTTTGGATTAAGATTGAATTTCACTTTCTGGACTGGAATAAGATATGTTAACGTAAGCTATGAAAACCATACGCTTGATCTTGCTGGAATAAATCAGACTGTTCCATTAAATTTTGGCAATATAACCGGGAATGTGAGTGTACGGATTGTCATGGTTGATGATCTTGGCATTTCACATCTTTATGAATTCAATGCGTATGTTATTCCGTCAAACGTTTCTAATTTCAGTTTTTACCCGAGCAACGAGACATATTTTAATTCAACAAAACCCGAAATATACTGGAGTCCTGTCCAGTATGCAAAATATTATGTTATCACCATAACCTCAGATAAATTAAATTATTCAATCATAACGGATAATGACTCTTTATCACCGACACTTGAAAATGGAACTTTTCAGATTTCAATCTGTGCTATGATGCTTGACAATTCACAGATAAAACTTTCCTCCAGAACATTCTATGTGATGGATTACGCGCCCTCGATATCGTTCAATAGAAGCGATGGCAGATTCTTTTCATTATATGGAGATTCAAAAAACAATTCTTTTTACATTTCGGCAGCAAGTAATGTCACATCTGATATGTCGTTTTCAATAACAGGACCGTCCAAGACTACAATATATCTTGTGAACGTCGAAAACGTAGTTCAGTTCAATTCTTCCAGTAATAGCTATCTTTTCACTTCCAACGGCAACTATAATTTCAAAATATCCTCGATCGGTGAAAGCGGACTTGAAAGCTCTATTTCATTCAGCATATCCATCAATAATACAATCCCTTCCCCAGCTCTTGGAAGCATTAATGCAATCTACACGAACATGACTGCTTTGAACCTGAATATTTCGGGGCGGGAAAATGTATCCTGCACTTTTATCCTTTACTTCGGTGGAAATGAGGTGGAGGAAATTTCAGGGATTTCAGCACAATTAACACTCTCAATGGGTACAGGTCAATATGTTCTTATTGCAAATGTGACGTCTGAATGGGGTAACTTCAGAAATTCAAGCGTTCTGGTGACATATGAGACAGTGGATCCTGTGATTAATGTGAGTGTTAATACGTCAGCTGGCGGTTTTGTAAATTACAGAATTTCAGATCCAGCGCCGCTTCAGGAAGTATTCATTCAGTATCTAACGAAAACGGTTATTCTTGATCCTGACAATACCTCAGGTGTCCTCGCTCTAAACGTTAATAGAAATTCAGTCTTCAACGCATCCATTTTTGCTAAAGACAGATGTGGAAACGCTGCAGAATTGAATTTTGGGGTTGCGATAGATCATTATGTAAACATAACAGGAGCATCATTTGACGGATATTCCATCCTTGGTCTCTCATTGTTTTCGATTCATCTATCGGGACAGAACGTTGAAAATGCAACTGTTTCGATATCATATGGTCGGGAAAGCTTGGGTGGCACAACCCTGTTTGATTTATTAACTCCGTTTGGTTATTCCGAGGCGACTGCCTATGTTAATTACCAGAACACCACCCTGATATATCATAAAAGAATATTTTCAGTTAGCTGGTACCCGTTAATTGCGGCTGCATTTCTCTCTGCTGCCTTCTTTGCGTATGGAAAAGCCAGAGAAAATACAGATGATCTGGAAATAACAGATTTTGTGCTATCGTGCGACGGAATGAGGATAAAGGCAGCCATTAAATCCGCCAAAAAAAGGAGGATCAGCGGACATTCAATCCGGAGATCTATAGAAGCACTTTCAAAGGAGGGGTCAATAGAGATTGGTACGGACCCGGATGGAAAAGAATATATCGTCAGAAAGGGTGAAAATTGATAGATTTATCAATTGTAAAATAATTGGGGAAGATGAAAATTTCTGATCCAGGAAACATTGGTAACCTTACAATAAAGAATAGAATCGTAATGGCGCCGATGATCTCCAACCTTGCAAACCCGGATGGATCCACAAACGAAAACCACATCGCTTATCTTACGGCAAGGGCAAGAGGTGGCGCAGGTCTCATAATTACTGAATATACATACATTGATAACATTAATGCACGCGGATCAAGGAATCAGATGGGTGCATATACGATTTCCTTTGTCCCTAAATTGAAGAGGATAACGGAATCGATACATGGCAACGACAGCCTTGCCTTCATGCAGCTCGTTCATGCCGGCGGGAAAGCGCTCCGTACGGAAAACAAAACTGGACCCATGGCTCCATCTGAAAAGGACTATATGGGCAGCATTTCACGTGAAATGACGGAGGATGATATAGAAACTACGATAAGGAATTTTGAGGCTGCTGCAAATATTGCCAAACTGGCAAAATTCGATGGGGTTGAGATACATGGTGCACATGGATACCTTGTGCATGAATTCATATCGCCATCCCTTAACACACGAAACGACAGGTACGGGGGATCTTTCGAGAAGAGAATAACATTTCCACAGATGGTGATAGATGCAGTCTCAGGTATAATTGATAATGTGGGCATCAGGCTCAGTTTGTATGAGGATGATCCTGGAGGTTTTCAACCTGATTATGGCCTCAAGGT
>DAQB01000034.1:0-10123 GCA_002502705.1 Thermoplasmatales archaeon UBA582
TTTAAATGACTTTTTGCCACGCAATCTGATCCTGATGTGTGATATTACTTTTTTGCAAGATATATTGATGGCAAAAAAGGATCTGAATACTGTGGTTTTGATTGGCTCTGCATTGAAGCAACTCACGAGGCGAAGATTACTGGTTAAAATATAATGAGATAAGAATCTTTTATAACGGGGACAGGATGCTCTTCCATGGGTCTTGGAAAAAGAGATCTTTCTAGGAAGAAAAAAAGTCTTGAGGATAAGCTCTCGGAACTTCAGGAGAGGGCACGTAAGAGTCCTCTCAATAAGCAGTTGCAGGAAGAGATAAAGGAACTGCAGAAAAAAATAGAAAAGGCATAACTTTCTTAAAAATAACGGTCTTGAAATTCATTCGGCAAAAATTCCATCATCAATCCAATTGTTGATTCTACTATCAAGATAATGTATGACTTTTGCAGAATTAAATTGGTCAAACCTTAAATAAACTTGTTTCTTCCAGATTTGTGGAATCTCAATACGAGCAGGTTTACAAAAAACAACATTATTCGATTGTAGGAAAACATTCAGCAGTTAAAGTCTGCCACTGGACGAAAAGCGAGCTAAGAGGTGGCGAAGGCTGTTATAAGGGAACGTTTTACGGCATAAAGTCACATCAGTGCGTTCAGATGACACCTGCAGTAAATTCTTGCACGGAAAATTGCTCTTTTTGCTGGAGATTCCAGGGATTTGACGGAATGCACATATCAGATGAGGACGATCCTGAGTTCATTCTCGAGGAAAGCATCAAAGCACACAAGAAGCTCCTGACTGGTTTCAAGGGGAACCCCAAGGTTCCTTTGGAAAAATGGGAGGAATCACAGAACCCAAAGCACATCGCAATTTCGCTAACAGGGGAACCAACGCTTTATTCAAGACTGGGGGAATTTATTGCGCTTGCTCGAAAGAGAGGGATATCGACCTTTCTGGTAACTAATGGTACACTACCTATGGTGCTTGAAAGACTTGACCCGCTTCCTACCCAGTTGTATGTTACAGTCGCTGGACCGAACAAGAAAATTTTCAATGAAGTTCTTAACCCTGCTATTGGAAATGCATGGGAGAATTTCAATAAAACGCTTGATTTGCTCCCTTCATTAAACACAAGGAAGGTTATAAGACATACACTTGTAAAAGATGTAAATTTTCCTTTCCTGGAGGAATATACTGAGATGGATAGGAGGGCAGACCCGGATTTCATAGAGTCAAAAGGGTACGTTCATGTCGGTGCTTCCATAGCGAACCTCAGTTCAAGCAATATGCCTTCGCATGATTCTATCGTTGAATTTTCAAGAGCCCTTGCTGACAATTTAGGCTATATATATACAGCTGAGAGGAGAGAGAGCAGAGTCGCACTAATCTGCAAGGACCATTCAAAAGCAAAGATTGATTTTTCTGCTATATGATGGTTTTATTGCAATGAATTCACCGCGTTTCTGAAATTGTCTTCCGGCATCTGGTTTTAATATCTAATTGCAGTGTGGGTGATTATGAACAGAGGGATAAGGTCATTAATATTCACGTCAATGGGGCATTTTTCCAATGACGGAAATTTTCTTCTTTTCCCGGTTCTTATTACTTACTATAGTCTCATCCCGGGAATCAGCCTGATTCTATTGGGTGCTATAGCAATAATATATAATGCGCTTTCAGGTTTACTGAGCACACCAATCGGTCGTTTTGCAGACAGAACTGACCGTGACGCTTTCCTGCTTGCGCTTGGAATTGGAATCAACGGCATTTCAGTTGGCGCCTTCGCAATTCCGTTCCTTGATTATTCACTTACGATTCCTTCAATTGTAGTGGGCTCAGTTCTTCTTGGTCTTGGACAGTCATTCTACCACCCCATCGGAGCAACTATCATTACGGAGAGTTTTGAAAAGAAAGTTGCTACCAGAATGCTCGGCATAAATGGTTCTTTCGGCAGCATAGGAAGAGCAGTATTTCCGACAATAATCGTAGCGGTCATGCTTGTTTTTGGAGATACAGACGGCCTGTTTCTCATAATGTTTTATCTGCTGATTTTCGCCATTATAATATATTCTGGACTCCGGAAGTTCAGGAGAAATCCTGACAGACCAAAAAAGGAAAAATCCGGTTCAGCGGCTGAGAGCAAATCATTAGTCAGAAAATACTCAAAATTCCTTTACATTCTTACAATGGTGGTATTTATCAGGGCCATGTTTCTTTCAGGGACGATTACGTTTGTCCCGACTTTTCTCACAAGTGTTTATCAAAGCAGAACCTTGGCAGTTGCAATCGTAACAATTAGTTTTGTCACAGCAGTATTTGGGCAGCCTTATTTCGGTTCCCTTACAACGAGATACGGAGGGAGAAAAATAGTCACTTTCACTACCATAATATCAGGAATATCTTTTGCATTTTTCCTTTATTTCTCGAGAGACATTATATTGAGCGGGATATCTTTTGCAGTCTTTGCGTTTGTTACTTACAGCGGTTTTCCAGTACTGCTCGGCTATGTTGGCCAGGTTGTTCCCAGGGAGATATCAACGACTTCAAATGCTCTCGTGTGGGGATTTGGAAATACTCTTGGAGGTGCTGTTGGTATAGCAGTTATTGACGGTTTCAAGGTCTTTGTCTCGCTTTATGATTCCCTGACCCTGATGCTTATATTTGCTCTTGCCGCAATAATAATGCTTCCACTCATACCAAAAGGTAACCGCCTTCAAGAAATTGAAATACGCGGAAAAACGCCCAACCCATGAAAGATGAATTTCCAAATTTTTCATCCCTTTCTATTCATGCTGGAATCATAATTCTATTCAAAGATGATTCGAAGGAAACAATAACCTAGTAGCATGTAATACCATTAATTGTGATAACATGGACTTTACTTTAACTGATGAACAGCTGCAACTGAAGGAAACTGCCAGGGACTTTTGTGAGAAGGAGATAAAGCCTAGAATAAGGCAGATGATCAAGGAGAGAAAAATCCCGGCTTCGATATCCGAAGGGCTGTCAAAAATGAATTTTTTAGGAATGACCATACCTGAAAAGTACGGAGGTATTGGTGCAGATGCTATTTCAACAGGAATAGTTGCAGGGGAGATCGCAAGAGCTGACCCGACGGCTTCAATTCCAGTCCTTTTTCTGGTGCACAACGCATGGTCTTATCTTATAGCAAAATACGGAACAGAATCATTGAAAGATAAGATCCTCCCTGACGCTGCCCGTGGAAAGAAACTCATAGGAATAGCATCAACTGAACCCAATTTCGGATCTGATATTGGATCGATGGTCTCGTATGCAGAAAGGAAAGGAAAGATATTTATTGCAACCGGTGAAAAATCTTATATCAGTCTTGTAAGGGACATTGCGGAGAGAGGTGGTGGTTTTGTTACTGTATTGAAGACAGATCGGTCCAAGAAAACGGATGGTGTTTCACTTTTCTATATGCCCTATGACAGGACTTTTGATATCACTTATCTTGAGGAAATGGGCAGAGAGGGTTCTTCCTGGGCAGCATTTAAATTTAAAGATATAGAGATACCGGAGGAATACGTGCTTGGAAAACTAAACCAGGGTTTCAGGATAATACATGAAGGCTTTGAATTTGCCCGTGGTCTCATATCCCTTATTTCAACAGCTTCTGCATCATCCGCTCTTGAAAATGGAATTGCTTATTTAAAGGAAAGGAAGGCCTTTGGGAAGGAGATTTCAAGGTTCCAGGGACTTCAGTTCCAGCTCGCCGATCACGTGGCAAGAATTGAGGCGGCAGAAACTGTAGCGTATAAGGCGCTTTACATGTACGATCAGGAGCAGAAGTACCATAAGTTCTCGCGATTCGAGGTAAGCAAGCAGATTGCAATTGCAAAGCTCCTGAGCACTACATGGGCATTCGATGCAATTAATGACGCACTCCAGTGGCAGGGAGCCTATGGTTATTCNNTCATTCCAGCTTGCAGAGGGATCAAGAGAGATCATGAAGGTCATAATTGCGAGGGAAACACTCGGAAAAGAATATATGTAATTTCTCATTTATTCTCTTCCCTAAACGTGTTGGTAAGATGGAACGGGTTGAGCAGGTTTTTAATGAATGCAGTTAAGTCACTCCATTCAATCTGTCTTGTTAAGAGCAGTGTGCCAGTGAAAATTACCCCCGCGCCAAACATTACTGGTATGAGTATGAAAATTCTCTCGGGACTAACAATCCTCGTAATATAGTAAAGAAATAGCGCCTCAACAGCCCCGGCAAGCAGAGGATAAAAGGTTCTGCCGGCAAATTTGATTCCGGATGTTCTGGTCAGAAAGATCCGTAGACCCAGATAATAAATTATGCTTGCAACTAAAGAGCTAACTCCTCCACCGAGGGGGCCTATAGATAGGTATCGTATTCCGAATATTTCCTGAGGTATCAGGATAAAATTCAGTATAATGTTCACAGTCATTGAAAGAATAGAAAGACTTCCGACAATTCTTGCCTTGCCCTTGGCGATCAGGGCTGAACTTGATGCCGTGACCAGAACAGTGAAAATAGCAGATACTGACAGAATTGATAATATGTCAGAATATGGTGTGAAAAGTGCGCTGAATATTCTCACTATGTAATAGCTGAGGAAAAAAGTCATTATGACAAGGGGCAGTATGAAAATGATCACAAGCCTCTCAAATTCATTTGTCGTTTGGTTCAGGTCAGAACTATCTGAAGACGAATGCAGTTTTGACAGGATGGGCAGGAAGAATACAGTAAGAGCTCCCCCAAAACTGCTTATAACAAGAGCAAGCTTCTGGTCAAGGTAAAAACCACCGGTCGCAAAGTCACCCCAGAAAAACTGGATTATTATCTTGTCTATATTCGTATTTATTGAGCCAACCACGCCGGCAATGGCAAGAGGGATGGCAATCTGGGTGTATTTTTTAATTGTTTCAAGGTCAACACCTGAAAATTTCCAAGGCCTGCCGAAGCGGTATGAAAAATAAAAGTAAAAGAAGTATGACACATCGTATGATAGAGATAGCAATATTGCCGCTGAAGCATCGGAAAGATAATTTACATTTATTATTGCAACAATACCCATTACAATGAAGATTGAATTTCTAATGGCTGCGTCGGCCATCAGTGGTATTACATATTTGGCTGACGAGATTTTTGACCTGAAGTATGACTGTGGAAAACTCCCAAGACTCACGAAGAAATAATATGGTATTAAACCGATGATTACCCAGTAATCTATCGCGAATTCAAATCCCCTGTGGAGTATATCAGTCCAGAAAAACAAGGCTGCAAAAGTAACAGCAGCAAATATTGCCCCCAGAACCATTTTGATCGCAAGTATATTTGAATTAGCCTTTCCCTCGTCCATTCCACTGGAAAGAAATCTAACATAAGCTGTTGAATAACCCAGATCTGAAAGAAACGAAAAAAGGCCAACGAAACCTATCGCGAATGAAAGAATGCCCCATGAAACTGGATAAAACCTAGTAATAAAGAAAACACCAACTAGCCCGAAAAGACTGTTAAAAATGTTCTGGACTACCAATAAAGGTGTCTTAGATTTAAGCAACGGGGCAGTAATGTAAATGCAGAATTAATATTATGTCTTCTTATGTGACAGATTTCAGTTCGGTTTTAATATTTTTGGAGGACAGATGTTTATAATTACCCAATAATATTCATCTCAATAAGCATTTTTCAATGGTTGCTCTTTCTGCTTCATTATTAATTTTTGGCGTAATAAAACCGAGAGTAGAACTGTTCCTGTTAATTCAGTGGTTGTGTTGACTAATAGCACCCATGGAGAATAGCTAATTGGAGGATATAGAAAATCAAATGCATACAACCATGCTAAAAATGAGCAAGAGAACATTACAATAAGAACTAACTGGAACTTTCCAAACCTCATTTGCCACCAGAGTGGGTAGCTCAAAAGAAATATCAGGATCTCCTCCAGGAACCATGTTGCATATCCAGGCCAACCGGATGAAGGAAAACCGTATTCTGGTACCAGAAGATGAATATCACCTGAATATACAGCATAGATAAAGGCAAAAACAGCCTCATAAAAAGCCAGCCCGCAAATAGTCATCCAAATCGCATCAATTATGTTCCTACGTTTAGCCTCGGCAATAGCGAATGCTGAAACGATGCTTATTATAGTGAAGAAATAAATTCCTGCTACCGCAACTGGAAAGGAATCATAATATGTTATTTGGCTTCCAAATATTTTAATTCGAGATTCTGCTAGACCTAGACCGATAACAATACAAAAGACTAAAATTATAAACCATGGAACAAACATTAAGGCTTTCTTTTTGTCCAATATAATGTGCAATAAAGAATATTGATTAAAACGTTTCTAAGTTTTGTTTTTATCGACGTGTCAGAATTGAATGTTGAATTGCATAGAAGTCTCATTATGAAAATGAAAGGTTAAATTCACTGTGAGATAACATGACAGATGCAGTGGACTGAGAAATACAGACCTAAAAAGCTCTCGGATCTTATTATTTCCGATGACATATTTTTAAAAATCAATGAATGGATTGATTCATGGAAGTCTGGAAATCCAAGGAAAAAATCACTTCTAATATTCGGTCCACCTGGAATAGGAAAGACAACAACCGCACTGTGCGTTGCCAACAATCTTAACGTTCCTGTAATAGAGATGAACGGGTCCTCTCAAAGGAACAGGGACAAGATCAGGGAAATTGCAGGCAATGCAGCATCGACAAGAGACCTAATGTCTTTTGAAGCAGAAAAGAGGTCTGTTGATAAAGTCATACTTATTGATGAAGCAGACAACATGCATGAGGGGAGAAACGCAGATGATTCAGGTGGGATAAGAGAACTGGCATCTGTCATCAGGGCATCGAGAAACCCAATAATAATAACTATGAATGAATACTACGATTTCAGAAGAAAGCTGGGTGCCGACCTAGTTTTAGGGCTGTCTGAAATAATAGAGTTCAAGCAATATCTCAGGAGAAATGACAATAATGCAAAAAATTTCAGGATAAGTTTATTCAAAAGAATCAGGCAGATTCTTGAACTGGAAAACCGAACTGTAAGGGCTGAGGTCCTGAATGAAATATTTGATCGTGATGGCATTGACATAAGGGCCATTTTGAATGATGTTGAGGCTGCAAGCGCTCAGGAAAATGCTTTACCTTCCGCGGAAAGAGATCAGATCACGTCAATCTTTAAAGCACTCGAGAATGTATTAGTATTAAGAGATCCAGACCTTTCTCTTCAGTCCATTGTTGATCTAGATGTGACGCCGGACATGTTTCAACTCTGGATAGATAATAACCTCTCAGGCGCTGCAAAGGATATTGAAGATCTCGATGAATCATATAATATTCTTTCGATTGCAGATTTATATGCTAATTTGGTTATAAGGAAGCAGCATTTCGCATTTTTATCGTATTCACAGGAGCTTGCAGCTCTGATTGGATCATCGATAACAAGATCGGAAAAACATTTCCTGAAGTTTCAATTTCCAGGATATCTAGGCAAAATGTCATCTATGAAAGATTCCAGGAATGCAAGGAGATCTGCCCTAAACAAACTGGCAAGGTATACACATGCATCAGACTCAACAGTTTCAGACCAGAAATGGTTTTTTCAGAAACTAGCAAGAACCTCTGGCCAGGTTTTTGAGGAAGTTGCAACGAAACTTCAACTTTCGGATCTTGAAGTTCAAACTTTATCCGGCCTGGAGCTTCGGTATGTTAAGAAGTGATTTGCATTTTTTTATAGTCCCGCTGACTGTGATTATCGAAACACCCGTTTTATTCTGAATATACTGGCATATAACGTCCTTCTGGAATTGATCGGTCAATACAATGGCATTATCCCCATTTATCCACTTTAATTTGGTGCCAAATTTTCGGTATAGATCATTAACAGTTGCATTGAGATTTTCATTGTTTGCTTTCAGCAGGATGTATCTCTTCCTGATATTAGAGCCCTTCACTGACTCCAGATTGCAATTTGCGTATCTATCTTTTTGGATCAGATTGATCTTATTTTATACGTAGACATTCCCATGATTATATGAAAGTAGTGAAAGCAAAGTACCTGTACGATGGTGAGAAGGTCTTAAAAGATCAGTATGTTGGTTTTGATTCTGAGATAAAATATGTTGGCTCAAAGAAACCTGATGGTGAGATAATTGCTGAGGGTGTTGTAACCCCAGCTTTTCTTGACGGTCATAGTCACATAGGTATGGATCGAGATGGAGAACCTTACACAGAGAGTGAGGCTAACGAGCATATGGACTCAATATATCCACTCGTCAGGGCAATTGACAGCGTAGACATGTATGATCATGCATTCAAGGAGTCTGTTGAGGCCGGAGTTCTATATTCCACAGTGCTCCCTGGGAGTGGAAATCCAATAGGTGGCAAAGCTGCTCTGATCAGAAATTTTGCAAACAACACAAGAGATGCCTTTGTCAAGGAAATTGGGATCAAAGCTGCGCTTGGCTATAATCCTAGGAGTACAGTCGAATGGCATGGGAAATGCCCAAACACGAGAATGGGTGCTGTTGCTNNGGGAAAATTTCGCCAAGGCAGTTAAAGCGAAGGAACTTTTAAGGAAAAAGAAAAAGATATTGGAGGAAATTGAACCACTGACGGAAGTATTCATGGATATTCTTTCTGGAAAATACAAGATGATGATCCATCTTCACAAGGAGGATGATCTCTACACTGCAATCCAGCTTTCTAAGGAATTTGGTTTCAAATTCGTTGTTAACCATGGACTCGATATATTCAGACATGAGCCGTTTCTTTAGTTGAAGAAGAATAATATTCCATTAATTTACGGACCGTTGGACTCCCATCCTTATAAAGTTGAACTGAAGCATGAAACCTGGAGGAATTGCAGGACAGTTCATGAATCGGGTGTCAACTTTGGAATGATGAGCGACCATCCAGTGATCCTGCAGCGTAATATATTCCTGACAATGAGGCATTTTGTCAGGTTCGGAATGAGTAAGCCTGAGGCGGTATCACGATTGACAAAATCAACTGCAGAAATAATTGGTGCTGAAAAATTGGGTTCGATCAGGAAGGGCTATCTGGCCTCCCTGGTGGTCTGGAACAGTGACCCATTTGAATTCACAAGCCATCCTGTAAATGTGATCGGAGAGGGAAAGACAGTATACGAAGAGTGATATTTACTGTGTAATGGCATCAACTCTTTTATCAGACTCAGCAACCATTCTGGCTGAAATGGACATTCCAAGCAACATTATCAGAGTGGCACCAACCACTGAGAATAGCCAGAATAACTTCCAGCCGTAAATTAGCGAAAAGGTTGGTATAACAAGGATTGCCAGAGAACCTAATGTTGAACCGAGGTTATAGACGAAACCGACTCCTGTTGTCCTGTATAGCTTACTGAAGGATTCCGACATGAATGCAGGTAGCGACGAGAATATCATTGCCTCGAAGAATGCCTGGACGGAAAAGGCAACCACCACATCTAATAAGGAGTGTGAAAATGCGAACATGTCAATTATGATAGTTGCAATCAGGAATATCACAGAATAACGGAACATGTGTATAAGTCTTTTATTGGAAAATCTTGCGAAGGTACCTCCAAGAATAACGCCAGCGATGGAGATCAGATTTATAATAGCTACCCAGAAACCGGTTGTCGGTCTTGTAAATCCATCAACCTCCTGGAATATTGTTGGGTATAGGCTGAATGTGGCGGTGTCGATGAACAACAATCCACCGGTAATCGCCAATAGAACCAGAATGACTTTCCAGGAATCCTTCACAAGTTTAAGAAGAGGAGACCTGTATATCTCTTTCTTTTTTTTGGCGGTTTCAAATACCTTTGATTCCGGCATGAAGAACCGGATTCCAAAAGCGGAAAGACCCGGGATGATAGTTGTGATGAAAAGTATCCTCCAACCGATTGTGACATAAGCTGGACCGGTCACACTGGATATTATAAAATAGACGAACCCTAGAATTGCATAACCAACGCCAAATCCGCTCTGAACAAAAGCACCCATTAGGTTTCTCTTTTCCATCGGAACGCTTTCCATAGAGAGTGCGGTTCCCCCTCCATACTCGGCTCCTGCAAAAAGTCCCATCATGAATAAAAGAACACCCATTATGACAG
>DAQB01000034.1:10128-11774 GCA_002502705.1 Thermoplasmatales archaeon UBA582
CTGGTGGAAAACATTGCGCCTAAAAAGGCTGCACCGATAGCTCTTGCTATCCCATTAACTACAAATAGAAAGAAATACACTATGTAAAGGTCACCGGGAAAAAACAGGGGTTGGATTGTGGATTCCTGGATCAAATAGGAAATTGTAACATATCCATCCATCAGCCAGCCCAGGAAAGAACCTATTACCGGAAGCATGTAGTTGCTGTTTTGTTCGGTCTCCATTGTTGCGGGTGGATAATGCTTATGTTCTTTATTCTTTTCTATTTTTTAAATATTATTCATGTTTTCTTTCAAGATTATATCCTTCTCATCAGCACATGATCTATGGTATGATCGATGTTCTTTTCGAGTATCAGATGTGCATGGTACTTAGTAGGCGCAATGTTTTCCACCAGATTCACAGCATTTATTTCATCCCAGATCTTTCCAGCAACACTTTCCGCCTCATCGATCGAGAGCCTCGAGTATGAGTTAAAATATGATTCCTTCTTGGAGAACGCCGTTCTCATAAGAACCTTGAATCTCTCAATGAACCATTTTTTTATATAAGATGGGTCCGCATCTATGTATATAGAAAAATCAAAAAAATCAGACACGAAAAACTGTGGTTCCCTTACTTCTCTTGATTGCGGTGTTTGCAGAACATTCAGACCTTCAAGTAAAAGGATGTCAGGCCTGTCCACAGTGATGAATTTATCCGGTATGATATCATATGTCAGGTGGGAGTAAACTGGAACCTTCAGGTTACCGATACCGGATTTCAGATCGTAGAGAAATGATATCAGACTTCGTATGTTATAGCTTTCTGGAAAACCCTTTCTATTCAATATGTTTCTTTCAATTAACACGCTATTTGGATATATGAAACCATCGGTTGGAATGAGATCTACCTTTGGTGAGCCGGGCCATGAGGAGATGAGCGTTCTCAGCAACCTTGCTGTCGTGCTTTTTCCAACAGCTACGCTCCCTGCGATTCCTATTATGAATGTTATCTTTTCATGTTCAATTCCTAGAAATTGTCTTCTGGCACGATAAAGTGCCCTGGACGCCTTGTAATAGAGGTGAAGGAGCCTGGAAATTGGAAGGTAAATGTCAGAAACCTCGTCCAGCGATATATTTTCATTTATTCCCTTAATTTCTTCAAGATCTTCTGTATTAAGGGTCAAAGGGGTGGAATTCCTGAGGTCTTTCCAGCTACCCCTGTCAAAAGTAAGATAAGGTGTCTCCTTGCCGCCCTTAGAGGTAACAACCGAAACCATGGATCGATTATATCAATATACTATATATTAGATCCATTATTGGAATCGTGATTCCACAGATTACAATAAATTCAGGTATATTGGTACAAAGATGCATCACTAAGCATATTCCTCAGTGATAGTTTTAACTAATAATAGATCCGTTAGTGTGCCAGTTAATGCTTCTGATCCACCCGGTCAATATGATTTTGTAAACTGGCCCTTAAACTATAATATAACATATACGTAAAATGCATCTTACCCTGACAATTGCATCTAGTTACAACGTGCTCTGCATTTTCATTTTCGAGAGAGTATGTATTCTCCTTTAATTGTGGTGGTTTTGCTCCTTGAAATTACATAATCGCAATCAATGCTACAGACAGATAGTGTACAGAAGTACGTG
>DAQB01000156.1 GCA_002502705.1 Thermoplasmatales archaeon UBA582
GAACCTCAAGGGTTATGTTTGCAATGGGCCGGGACCGGGAGATGCCTTCATCGCTGTCAAGGCTTGACAGGTTTTCAACGCCGATTCTGGCAATAATAGTTTCCGTCCTACTGGCAGTAGCAATGATGCCACTGGCATCCTTCGGAACTATAGTTGAAGCGTCGAACACCTGCGTCCTGTCAGCATACTTTATTATTAACCTGGCAGCCATAAAAACTCATATGAAATACGGGAATGTAAACAAAACAGGTGCCTCCAGTGGCGGATTCGATAAATTTTACCTAATCCCCATTGCAGGAATGCTGTCGATATTTATTTTCTTTGTATTTCTGGGGCTTGAAAGCATTATCATCGCAGGTATTGTGTTCGTGGTAGCATCTTCTTATTACATTATAAGGGTAAAATTGCAGGGCAAGGGGAGGATAACCCCTTCTCACAGCAAGGTAAGGTTATTTGGAAGGTCAAGAGCGCCTTGATTTTTATCTACCAGCAGGATGATCCTTACAGAAATTTGCTAAATTAATAAGGATTCATTACGATTTAATATCTTGAGCCATAAGGCTCTGTATTTATAGAACCAATTACAGGAATGACTTTTTCCAGTTTATAAGATCCTCATTATTGAGCGATCTGATTTCAAGGGATTCGAGTATGTCAGTTACCAAATCATCGTCAAAGAAATTCTCGTACATTTTATCCATACTGTGTTTATACAGTGAATTCTGGGCAGATCTCAACGCACTGGTGGCCATTGCCGCTGCGAGTTTTCTTGACTCCTGGGATTCCTCTTTTATATCGGAGGAAAATGTTTTTCCCAGGTCTTCCTTTCTGAGATCTATAAGAAAGTCCTGTACTGCTTTCTCAAGTAATTTGTTGTGTTCTTCGGCCAAAATTATTCTGACCTTGTATGTTGGATTGAATTCTATTTTATCATCTGTAACTTTGAACCATTTTATGGCGTCTGTCCTGAAGAAAACTTCAGCCAACGCCTTTGCAAATTCTTTTGGCTTGGAGAGATCAATTTTATCCGTTAAGTCATAAGTGACAAGGTCTCCATGCTCTGAAACCTTACGCAAATTCTCGATTGTAGTTTCAATATTATTCTGGTCTGCCATATTTGTTAATTAAAATCTGGATTATTAATTATCCCTGAATTATCCCTTTTCTTCAGTTAATAATTTTGATATTTAGCTAAGGGTATTATGGCAACCTTACCAGATGAAAAATATTCTAATAAAGAAGCCAGTGCAGGGGTTTGAAACAGCTACAGGTGACCACATAACACCGGATATCCAACAGCCATTCCTGAATTTAGAACCTTTAAACTTGGTAAGGAGCGATATTCTTTAGGGGAGAAGAATAGAGGAATATGGGATGATCGAACGACGCATTTATCAATGTATTCTGATAGTGATATCATAGGACGGATGTTCGAATACATGACCGAAATGGATAAGCGGGACTATACTGATTGATAAAAAAGTAAACTCAAAACCTTTCAAAATTGGCCCTTCAACGCACATAAACTACTTTCAATAAGGGAAGCAATTGGCTGGGTTTGAATCAGCCACATTGGTGTAAAATACTTTGAGCAAACAATTCATTTAATGAATCATGCGAAATACATTACTTTGATTCCTGCAGCGCGGTATATTTCAGATTTGTGAATTTCGAATTCCCTGTCTCTGGTTATCAATTCAATATCCGCTTTTGTTGACTCCATCATTGCGTGAGCGTAAGAGAGGTGAAGTAAATCCAGTGCCCTCATTGGAATATCTCTTGAGAGTTCAACTGCGAACGACATAATGTTGCCGCAATTCCCAATAGGCATTTCAACCCGAGTTTGTTGCACTGGAAGAAACAGGAGATCAAACTTCTGGAGAATATATAGAATCACGGCGTATGAACTGGACGCTCTGTCTCCAGAAAGTTCAGCCATGAGATTTACAAAATTCTTATTTCCTGACAGAAATGAGCTTAGTTCAGTGATCACTAGCTCTGAAACTACCTTTTCCCGTCTACGCAGCAATTCAATCGAACTAATGGTGGATGGATCCGCCGGATCAAGTGCAGAGACAATTACACTCGTGTCAATATATTTCAAGTGAATCTGTCTCTGTTAACCAGAAGATCTTTGAGGCCCCCTGACAATTCGATGGGTGGTTTTCCGGTAGCTTTCTCCATGGACTTAAGTTTCTCAACTTTTTCGGAGACCTCTGGAAATTTTGCAGCAGCGTTTATTCCCGCTGACAAAATATACCTGATCGCATCACTCTTTGTCCTGAAAAGGCCTGATCTAAGCATTCGATTGACAAACTTAGAGGTCTCTTCATCAATTCTGATCTGTATTGTCTCTTTTGCCATTACAATTACGTAATGGTAATGTAATTTATTAAGCATTTCGGTTCAGGCCCATTCAACGCTGGCGGCCTAGAACTATGGTTAAACAAAACAAGATCATGACATTCTATGAAGAAAGCTAAGAGAAGGAAGCCACTGGAGGGTATCGATCCCCCGACCTGCTGATTACAAGTCAGCTGCTCTACCAACTGAGCTACAGTGGCAAGGTTTCTTAATATTAAACCGGTAAGTATTTGTTAAGTTTAATCGTTTTGATCTGTTGTAACTGATCAGTCTATTGGCCACACTTTTACGTGGATACCGCATGATGGGCAGAAAGATCCTTACATCATGATTACATTATATTTGTTGCCGATACCGAGATAGATCAGGAGCAACGGACTGATCAGTTACGATTATCCTTACGGTTTAATATCAGTTTTAAAATGTCGAACCATTTTGAATGAAAGAATTTCCGATAATACCTCTGCCAGAATACAATTCGTAAAATCCGCGGTCATTCCCTCGATATTACTCGGGATTACACTTTCAATTTTTTCAGCACTTTTTTTCGCTTTAAGAGATTATTTGATAATATTGGTGGATGCAAAATACCTGATCTTTGCATCTTTTGGTTCAACTGCATTTATCATGTACCTGATGCCAAAATCCCCATCAGCAAATATATCGAAGTTTGCTAAAAGTTACGTAGCTGCTTCCCTGATAGGGTATGCGGGCTTGTATATTTCAGGTTATTTGGGAATTTTTGCTGCGATTGCAATTGTCGAAACGTTTATTGCAATCACCATGGTCGCACTCAAAGCTGAACACCCGCCAGCCGCTGCAATAGGCCTGGTGTTTACCATAAACAGGGTTGGAGTGGCGGGAATTCTATTAATTATAATCGGTATTCTTACAATCAGCGGCCTGACCATTATTCTGAATAAAACAGTTCATGTTGCCGAACAAGAGGAATCCGTAATACGTTCAAAGAAAAAGTCCAAGCTTTAAATGCTTTTAAACATTAACAAAGCAATGATGTCATTAACCGTATCCACAAAACTAAACGGGCAGGAAATTGCAGGTGTTTTCCAGAATGCAGTTGGTTCAATAGGTTTTTCAAAAATCTATTCAAACGGACAGACAGAATTGCTTATTGCCACAGGGTCAAAGTTTTTTTTCAGATCCAACGACACGATCGGTTTTTTCCTTTCTGCATTTTATGATGGAAAAGAGACAAAGATTGATTTTGGAAGAGTTGGTGGCGGTTCTGGTATCTTCAACATAAGATGGGGCGCCGGGAACAAGGTGGAAGAGAACATAAAAATAGGAATTGCGAAGCTTGCAGAAAATGCCGGTGCACTCTTAAACGACGGAAACTCGCAACCTAATGGGATCTGATCATTAATTGAGATTTGCCGTTATCTAGATTAAATAGCCAACGATCAAACCTGTTACAGGTGAAATTACCCAGGTCAGAACAACTATAAGGTATGGTTTAAGAAAAAGTGCTTTGTATCTGTATGAAAGGCCTGCCCCAAACACGCTTGACGTAAGTGCCTGAGTGCTCGAAAGCGGAAGGGAGAAAAGTGTTGCAGCTTCCACCATTATTGAAGAAACCGCGAGAGATGTCAGGGCGTTGAAATATCTCATTGAATACATATCCTCGCCAACCCTTTTTAAAACTCCCTTGCTCAGGAAAAATGAGCCAAGTATTATTCCTGATATTACTGCAATTTCTGTATATATGGAAAAACCTGCGAATGCAGCCATCAGCCCTATCGTGTTACTGCCGATCGTATAGGCGGTGAAGAAAGAGATGACAAGCAGAAGAAGCTTCAGGGCAAGTGTCATGTTCCATGTTTTGTCAAGATGGATTTTGCCCAGATATCTGTTTACTGCGAACGATCCCGCTATTGCGAGCATGGGAGATATCACCCATATTAGCACCAGAAAATAAACGTATCCGAAATTTAGGTTTAACCCGAGTCTCAGCGATATGCCAATAGCGGTTCCCACAAGTGCCATGGAAAGTGAAAGTGGAGATTTCAGTATCTGTGCAATTATGAAAATTGCTATTACAACAAGGAGCAGGAGAACAACGTAATATTCTGGAGCAGGGAAAAGGCTGTGGGCAGCTCCCTCCATGGATTTGCCCTGTAAAGCAAAGCCGGTTATGAAGCCGACCATTCCTATCATGGTCCCACCGATTCGACTGATAATCCTTGAGCCGATTAGTGTCCCAACGGCTGCGGACAGGTTATTTCCCGATACAAAAAGAGAAAGCAGGAAGATTAGTATGATCTCCAAAAAAGTTAGAAGGTGCATTCAGCGGTTCACTGAATTAGAAACTGTAATTACGTAATCAGATGCGTCTTCACAATCATCGAGGAGATCATCGATCCTGTGCACCATATTCAATATGTGCGTAAACACAAGATAGTGAAGGTTTTTCGCATCTGTATATACCCGGTCTATTATGTCATCCTTGATATCGTCAACGCTCTCCTCGAAGCGTTCGATTTTTCCCCGATTCTGGTTAAGTTCTTCCAAACCATTTGCCTGCAGCATCTGTTTCAGGGTATCAAGGGCCTGACTGTTGATATCAAGCATCCTGATGAACCTGGGATAAACCTCTGTTATTACATAATTTGAATATTCTTCGGCAGATTTTAGGAAATGGGACATCCTTATTATTTCCCTTGAAATGTAAAGAGATCGATCGAGGATGTCATCGCATGTTTCAACGAGATTCAGCAGGTGACCAAGAAGAGTCGAATTGACGGCGCCCTGCGTTATCTCTGATTTGAGTGCAAGTGTGAGATCATCACCCTTCTTTTCAATTGATCTGACCTCAGATATCAGACCAGTCTGATCCATCTGCATTGAGGATAACTGTTTTTTGAGAATCTCGGTTGCTTTCTGACCCAGGTCTGTGTACACAATAAGATCCTGGAGGGCCTGCCTCTCTCCTAATACCAGCAACCTTCGCAGGAATCCCTTGTTGGGCATGCCGCCTCATTCATTTTGACTATTTATCATTTATTTATGCATCCATGGATACAATTCTTGCATGCCCAAAAAGATTAATTCTGACCTGTATGTTACTGAGATGTGGTTGATTTCCTCTTCCTTGTAACGGTATACGTTGCAGTTTTTTCCGTTCTGAACCCAATTGGTGCCATACCGACCCTGATATCCCTGACAAGCAATTACACCCCGGAGGAAAGANNAAAGAAGAAAGGTAATAGAGAGAAGCATAACTGTTGCTGGTGGCGTTATCATAGGATTCATGTTCATAGGAGTCTATATATTTGACGTGCTTGGTATAAGCATATCTGACTTTGAGTTGGCGGGAGGGGTGCTTTTATTCAAGGTGGCGTTTGACATGCTCCAGGGCAAGACGTCAAACACCAAGCTGACCGCCGACGAGGAAAAGGAG
>DAQB01000151.1:0-3164 GCA_002502705.1 Thermoplasmatales archaeon UBA582
AACTCCCCTCTGTGACGAATTAACTGCATTCTTCTGCCAGTATGGAACTGAAAAATAACTGCTGAACCCTCCGCCACTCCCGTAAGACGTCTGTGCATTGTATCCACCCCAGGCTGTTTGCGTATAAACACCATTGTTGCAGTCCAGCGAGGTACCGCCAACCGCCAGAACATATGGATCACTTGCAGGGAAATTTACACTTAGTGATGAAGTCCCGTCATAAGCTCCCTGATCTCCCGTAGCCGCAAGTACGGTTATATTCTCAAGAGCCGCTTCCAGTAAAAGTGAATTTTCAGAATTAAGCTGCGAATCTGTCAATTCCGACTCCGGTTCACCCCAGCTAAGGGAAATAATGTTGCCGAGGTGTTTACTTATCGCATAGCTCAGTGCATCAGTGAGCGAGCCCTGACAATTAGGAGTCACCAGTAAAACAATCCTGGCAGACGGGGCAGAAGCATGCACCCATTCGACATCAAGCGCTGTTTCTATCGCCCAGCTCTGATTGTATGCATTCGGCGTATTATTCATATATTTTATCTGGAGATTTACAGGGGGAATACCGGTTACATTATCGAATACTGATATGTCATATGATATGAATGGATCTCCAAATGCATCAATGATTACAATAGTGGTACCCTTACCTGTAATATTAGATGCGTTCGCAGATCCGAACGAATATGCCTGGTAAATATTCTGGGGGGTGTAATAAGTCTGGTGGCCACTAACAGTGCTATACGACAGACATGGGTTGAATTTATTACTATTAGAACCATTAATATACGAAATAGATCCGATGCTTTCTGAAATCCTGTTAATGATACTTGTCACCAGAAACTGGTATTTCAGCTCAAACTTAATCTGCAGGACATATCCGTAACTTGTCGAATTTATTATGTACCCTGAAATTGAATTCAGTAATTCTGGAAAGACTGTATCCGGACGGCTGGAATAGAGCTGAATCTCTCCTATCTGGGTATCTGTGTTGACGGAAAAATCTGTATGAGCATGAGTTTGTAGATTAGGCTGGACTGCTGTAATGGAGATAAATGAAGTTGCCACGAATAAAATTATGACAGTAACCGCAAATGTCTTCTTCACGCATCCCGAAATGCAAATCTAATTAATATGATTAATGAATAACAAACCAAAATTGCAAGAATCAGAACTTAAGCTAAAACGACTGTTTCAGTCCTATTATATTAATGAGGATCTAGAGATACCAGATCTCTTAAGATCCAGGGAAATTGGCTTTATACCATTTGATGGCTCAATGGTCAGGCACAGGGAATTCCATGGCAGACAGGACCTGAAAAGATTCCTGATTGATGTCACCCCGAGGCACCTGTATCACAGCGTCGCATACTATGATTTCCCAACTAAGCGATCAATGCAGGAAAAGAACTGGAAGGGAGCTGAGCTGATATTTGACCTTGATGCAGATCACATCGAAGGAGCATCGAAGATGACCTATGAGCAGATTTTGGAGGAGGTGAAGAAGCACACACTCAGATTGATCAACAGATTCCTGATTGATCTTATGGGGATACCGGGGGAAAACATAAAATTATTTTTCTCGGGCGGGCGTGGTTACCATGTGCATGTGCAGGCAGATAAAATCTACCCACTTGACTCAAACGCGAGGAGGGAGATATCCAACCTTGTAAGGGGGGAAGGTGTTACTTTGGAAAACCTGAAACAGGTCAATGAAGGGTCAAAGCAACCACTGAAAGGATGGTTCGAGATCGCTGATTCCGAGGTTACAGATTTATTCTCCGGCATTTTGGATGGGACAAAATCTGATGTATTAAGACAGATATTTAAAAAGGAAGAGATTCTGCAGAATTATATGGACAGCCTTGAAAAATCTGTCAGGTTTCCTTCCGAAACAATAAAAAAGATCGATCTTTTCTCCAGGGCTGGTATAGAGAAATACAAGATCATGAGTGAAAGAGACTTCAGGGTGTCCGATTTTGTTGCCAAATCCAAAATTGATTCAATGAAATGCGAAATCGACGAACCTGTCACCACTGATCTTCACCGCCTGATCAGGTTCCCAGGGAGTCTTCATGGTAAGACTGGCCTTGCTGTTACAAAGATACCAATCAATATGCTCGAAGCATTTGATCCCCTTAATGAAGCAATACCAAAGACATTCCTGGAGGGACAGGATGAAATTACCCTGACCAGGCCGCTTAAAATAAAAATGGGAGGACATGAATATGATCTTTCAGGTAATTGCAAGGTGCCGAGGTACTTGGGCATCTTTGCGGTTGCAGGCAGGTTCGCAAATTACGTATAGGCTTTTTACCTCCTATTTATTGGTAAGACTTAAAATATAAAGATGTAATTTTAGTTTGATCAGAATGGAATTGAGAAACAGTAAAACGCTTGAAAATCTTAAAGCAGGATTTGCAGGAGAGAGCCAGGCAAACAGAAGATATCTTTATTTCGCCCTGGCAGCAGATGAGGAAGGGTACCAAGAAGTAGCGTCTGTCTTCAGGTCTACTGCAGATGGTGAAACCTCGCATGCTTTCGGGCACATGAAATACCTCAAGCAGGTTGGAGATCCGGTAACTGGAGAACCAATAGGCACAACAGAACAGAATCTGAAATCTGCCATTGCGGGCGAGACCTATGAGTTCACCCAGATGTACCCTGGTTTTGCAAAGACAGCAAGAGAGGAGGGATTCGAGGAAATAGCCCACTGGTTCGAGGTGCTTTCCAAAGCAGAAAAGTCCCATGCGGCAAAATACGAAAAGACACTGGCAGAACTGCATTGATATAGATCAAAGGTGTCGATATGTATAAAATAAAACAGGAGGATCTCTTTAGCCCGGAAGAATATGAAAAGATCAGGGACAAGGAGAACCGAACTGTTATAGAATTAGAGAAAAATAGAAGAATATCGACCAGGACATTTAGTTTTCTTTTTGAGGCGCCAAAAATAGTCATAAACCAGATAAATGAAATGATTTATCTTGAGAAGATAAAGAATACAGAAGACATAGAGGATCTAATAAGAATCTACAGTGAAATCCTCCCTGGCAAAAACGAGCTCAGCGTGACAATGTTCATAGAATTCCCAGATGAAAAAACTATGATAAAGAACATACCAAGGCTTGCCGGTATTGAAAAGACTGTATACATTTCGTTCGATGATA
>DAQB01000151.1:3227-3465 GCA_002502705.1 Thermoplasmatales archaeon UBA582
CCAGAAGATCTTCTATCCACACTTAAGGCAGAATTAAAAAACTATTAATTTCAATAAACATTATTTTTGATCTTAATATCATCCTCTATGGAAACTCCTGAAAAAAATTCCATGGAAGAGGAAATACTTTCTTACGTGAAAGATTTTGCTGAAAAGAAGATAAAACCTGTTGCACGAAGGATTGATTTGGATGGGACCATACCAGATGAAATTATCAAAGAAATGGCAAAAATGGGGC
>DAQB01000022.1 GCA_002502705.1 Thermoplasmatales archaeon UBA582
ACATGTTCAGGGAAAGGTATCCTTAGTCTTACACATAATTCTGGACACTACGAAGGAGAGGAGATGCCACAAAAAAATATTGCATCGAACAACTGATAAAATAATTCGGACCAACGATTTTTTTACGTGAGTTGGTCCTTTGAAACCATAGATATCTATAAGGGAAACCAAGGTGAAAACGATTAAGGGAGGGCATACAGGATGCTAGCACGTTTTAGTAAAGTTGTGACTTTTTCTAACCAAGAATTCTGCTTAAAATGAAAGGCGAAGGGCCTAATAGATAGAAATCATCGTGGAGCTTGTCTATTTCAATTCCTATCCTGTAAGTAGGGCGTTGAGGTTTCATCTCTAGTTCAGCTATTACTTTATTCACCTGGTCATCCTTTTCTGAATAACCAACGATAAAGAGACTAAAAAGTTCAGAAGATATACTATAACGGGACAAATAATCTTTGAAACACTCAAAAACATAACCTCCTTCGTCCGGAAATACCCACCCTAAGTTTCCTGCCTGATTGTGATCATTGAATTCCTCTATGTCGCCGTGAAATTTCCATAAATGGCTCCTCTCATTTACTTCTGACTCCTTGTTAATCTTCTTCGGGGATTTTCCAAGAGCTTTGAAAGCCCTCTCGATAAGATTGTCCCAATTCAAGCATATGATCTCAATCACATTGGAGGGAAAACTAGCCGCGATAAGGTTATGTGATAATCCGGGATTACTTCTGTTTATAAGGGTTTGGAACTGCTTTTTGAATTGAAAACACTTTGGCAAGTCCCCTCTTAATTCAGCGAAGTCACTAACACCAACAAAACGAAGTATATCATCAAGATCTGTTCTCATTGGGGCACCGCTTTCATATGAAAATCCTGCGCCAATTACAAAAATTGCCTTTTCAACATTGATGTGATGTTTTGCATCTTTGAACTTCGATGTTTGCCTGAGAATTGCTTTCAGAAGAGTCAAGGAATTATCCTGAATATACTTTAGCATCAAGGCAGGTCTAAAATTGTGTCCCTTCAGGTTAGTTAAACCGTAAATCTTTGCTTCGTCGAAGACTCTGTCAAGTATCGGGGAGATTGATTGTGGATCCTCTTTGATTTGTATTATATAATTTTCCATGTACTTGACGACAGGTCGTCTATATTCCTCAAAAATTAGATTTAAAGCACTATGGCCAGAATTTGTTACCATCTTCATATAACCTAGTTTTCTTTCCCATATACTCTTCAAAGCTAATCTTGTTTTGAAAGAATTCATCAGTCAAATTTTGGGAAGCAAGTTCCAGTTCATCAAGGATTATTCCTCTGATATATTTATCAATAGTTGCGAGCCTTGAATTAGCCTTCGGTTTACCAGTATTACTTACCTCTATTGGAACTTCACGTAGAAAATCTTCCTCGTTTTGAATAACATTTAAACCTGTTCTACGATTTCTATTTGCCACATCTTCTTTAAGAATATCAAGCAATTCCTTCACCATAACAGGGTCACCTGAATAGTAATTCCTTGCTTGAATAACATCCTTAATCGCATAAAGGGATAGTGGTGTACCTTTATGTGTACTTTCCTTGATTACCATTATATTTTCGTCTAAATTTTGTTTAATGTTCCCTACTGTTGAAATTTCAATTCTTCGAGTGGTCAACTCAGACATAACTGTGGGGTCAGTAAATCCGTCTAGGAAAAGTGAAGACTCATTAATCTGGTATTGTTCAGTTGTCCCAGATACTGGTAGAGTGCTTTGCCATACTCCTGATGGTAGTTCTTGATTCTGTATGGAATTCTTAATGTTCACGAAGTTTTCCAAGAACTCTAATTTTTCTCCTTCTCTAGTTTTCCGACCATGAGAAAATCTTTGCAACTTAATTCTTTTCAATGCCAATTCTACTCTCGATGGGGCATCTATATTAGAAATCAAACTAATTAGGAAATCCTCATCACCAATAAATTCTTCCACCGCCCGAGACAGCTCCTCGATTGGCAATTCCGGGTATCTGCTCATAAGTTCATTAAATGACAAACTAGGGTTAATCACCTCAATCCCATCTCCTTTTTAACGGATTTTGAAAGCATGTGGGTCAATCTATTTCTAAAGTCTGGTGGCAATACAACTTTATTCTCCTTTTGCGTAGACCCTGAAGGAGATTCTATAAATACCATGAATAATTTTCGCCAATTTTTTAGATTCTCCCAGATCAAGTTTGAGAAATCTTCAACGGATAAATCTCCGCGCGCCATTAGTTCTGACAATCGATCTATATTACATATAAGACCTTCATTGATCATAATCTCGTAGATTTTAGGATCAGAATTCCCAAATTGTTTTACGAAATCCAAGTACCAATCCATAGACATTATGCAGGAGCTTAACAGGGTAATCTTGAGATTATATCCAGTAAGATTAGATATCCTTTCAATCTCATTTCCTATGCCCTTTAGAAGGTTGTTGTTAGCAAGATATAGATAGTCTTTGGAAGAGCCTAGAAACTCAGACATCCATTTCGACACGTACGCAGTATAGTTCTCATCTGAATTATCTGAGTAATAACTGGCATTTTCTGAGTCTAGGTGCTGATAACGTCTGAACGCATTCTTGAATCCCACAAACAAATCCCACAGAGATTGAGTACCCTTCGTGTCTTCTACTGATCTTTCTATCAAGGCAGTCAAAAACTCAACTCCCGGAGTCCTTACTTCACTGATGTATTGACTGTCAATCTTGCCAGAGTTATAAGTTTTGAATTTTGTGTAATCCATACTCATAGATCTTATCATAAACCCAACAAGGCCCCAGTCAAGTTCATCCATTATGAAAGAATCAGAAAGTATTCTATTCGAATAAATTGTCGTTAGGAAATAATCATCATTTTTGAACAGCCTCTCGGCTTCTTTCAAATGTGCTACTAATATTTTTCTTCTGTCATCATTAGTTAGCATAGGCCCACTATATACAATTACTAACAACTTATTAATTTTGCTTGTGTAGCCACGCTTAGTATGATTCTGAGGATTTTAATGCTTCATAAAGAACAATAGATTATCGGTTGGAGTCTTTACTCAATTTGGAAGAACTTCCGAAATCGCCAAAACTCTCCCAAACCTATCGGGACAGAGTAAAAGTGTATACAAAATTTGCCTGACAGAAGGACTGATTATAGGCTTTATTTTCATTCCATCACTGACTATGTAAGATTTACCAATTCAATATCATCAAGTGTTACAGCCTATTCTGAAGCGATAGGAAGGCATTCCTGAACAATCATTCAATCTATCCATCTGTTGCAGTTCCATCAGGCTATTCCATCAATATCCATCGCCCTGTTCCATCACCACTCAAGAACGCCATCGGATATTTCCATCAAACAACATCAGAATTTTCATCAGTTCCATCCTTATTCCATCATCTTACTCCATCAGAGATTTACCATCAGTGGATCGGTTTTGCTTTTGGCCTATTCTTCAGAGTGTTATCGATCAATCGAATGTCCTACATGTTAATCATGGGAAGTTTCAGGTTTTGGAAAGTCGAAAAGAGAAATGGAACCGCTATCAGATCACTGAGAAAGCCTTTAAATCCCTACCCCAGAGATATGATCCCTATCAGTTCCATATCTCGCACTGAATGGATTTCTCACCTGAATCTCACCTGCAAAAGTGAGGGTTTTTTCCCAGAAATACGAGCTCAGCATGAAATCTCACTTTCTCCCCCCATCGGCTCCGTCCATTATCTCACTTAACTTTGCGATTTCCTTCACTATTCTATCGAAGTCATAGCTGAAAAGATAGTAATTGCCTGTAGCAACCATTTGCTCGTCGCCTCTATCTACCTGCCGTATTGTTTGTAATGCCTCCACTAACTTTTTGTAATGCTTCCTGAAGCTCTTATCTTCGGTGTATTCCGCCTCGTTTACCATTTCAACCTTCTGCCTCTCTGCGATCTCTCCTATCTTTGTGGAGTCAAAACTATTGTAACGATCCCAGAGTGATTGGGCAATATCCCGTGCCTTCCGAACCCCATTTAGCACCTTGTAGTTAGTAATGATCTCGCTTCTGTCAGCAAGTTTGTTGTCTCCTAAGAGTTTGAGAAGGTCAAGGATCTGTTTTAGTGCGTCTATCGGCCGATATGTGCCTATCCTGTACATCTCCCTGTTGTATGCGGAGATTTCCTCATTCATTGCATTGACTCTTTTGGTCAATTCCTCTTCTTTTTTTGCAAGTTCCTCTGCTTCCTCCGTCCTCTCTGTTACTTCGCTCTTGAGCTTGTTAAGAGCATTTCTTGAGGCTTCAATCTCCTTCCGAATGTCATGCAACTCAACTTGATCCTTAAGCGATTCTGCAATTTCCTTAACATAAATAGGGCTCTCCGGATCACACATCTCGGCTATATAGGCTTTGGTTCTATCGTCTGCTTTCCTATATATCCCGTTTGCATAACGGCCTGCTTCCTTGCTATGCCGTATAGATCTTAGGAATCTGTAAACGGCTTCTGGCTCTATTCCACCTTGCTTAAAATACCAACTCGGTGTATCTTGATCAAGGCCATCTAAATATCCTTTTGCTGCGACTCGGATCGCCTCTGTCCTGTTTTCAGGGTTGATTTTCGCAAGGTTCTTTAACGTCTCGTCGTCAAGTTGTGCACTAATCGTCTGGCTCATTATATATCAAATAGGTTTCTAAATATAATGTTTATCACTCTCTATATAATGCCAAAAACTCTGATCTGATCACAAATCTATGTGGAAAATTGATCTGATCATTTTTGATCAAAATAATATATAGTCCGGATCACAAAAACGCAAGAGTCTATTATCAAGATTCTCTTGAAATTTAAAGGCTCTGCGATCAAATTATATAATTTTTGAATTAAACGTTTTAAGCGAATCCGCCTCTTTATTATATAGTACCATAGCAGTGTCTTTTAATGACACACTTTTGTTTACAAAAGTATAGCAAATATCTTCACAATCCTTTAATTTCCTATGCCTGCGTATAATTTCAAAATTTAATTCTCATGTATTTCCACTACACTCTTGTCATAAGAGTGTATTGGATAATTTCAATGGTTCATTGTATATTGGAGGGTCAAACTCTGCATCTTGGAAGAGGGTAGTGAGTCTGTTGTCTTTTAAGGCCTTAAAATTTAACAGGTTAAGGCATTAAATGGTTTTCTATTAAGGCCTCAAAATTTAGCGGATCAAGGTATTAAACAGCTCCCTTATAATGCATTATTTGGTCTAACGGGTACCTCACCTCTCAGATCCTCAAGACTCATTCTGACCTCTAAAAAAGATCAAAATATATCTATTAACAATTTTAGCCTATCTCATCTCTTGGATATTAAATTATAGGGATAAGGAGGTTATGGTGGTAGGTTTTTGGAAACCTCCTTACTTATTGAGGCACTTTCTCTTCTCATGTCAAGACTTTCCAGTACTATGAATCCCAGGATAATATATCCCATGAAAATTAAGATAAAATCATCAGACGACCCAATGAGGCTGTATATCAATACGAAGCCTGACAGTGAAATTGCCAATAAAGATACACTGATTCTTCTAAGGCTTTTCATAGTTGACCTTATAGATTCTAAGAGAAGAGAGAAATTAGAAGTTAGATGTACCGCAAGATTAGCAAGACCCGCCATTGACCCAAGGAACAAGAAGAGCACGAAGACATTAACGGTTANNATCCCGAGACAAGTATTACCGCAATAACAGCCGTGATTGGAGTACCTGAGCGGGATGAAATCTTTGAAAAAAATGGATTTAACATCTTATTGCTTGACATGGAGTAGAGAACACGGGAAGCAGCTGTCAAAAAGGCTAATGAACCAAGTATACCGTCATTAACTCCGGCAAAAAGAAACAACGGTACAGAGTAATTTCCAAGGAATGACCTCATAACTGTTATCACTGGAATATTTGAAGAAAGCATGGCATTGAATGAATGTGTTGTTATGCCAACATCAACAAGGCCATACAGAACCAGAGCTTCTAACAGACCTCCGATTACAATGACCATGAGGGCTGCTCGACCCACGTTTTTATGTGCATTTTTTGTCTCACCGGATACAGGTGTAATAGCCCCATATCCGGTTGGTATTCCAATTGCAAATAGTATTCCAAAAAATATTACGGAGGCGGATGGTACATTACTTACCGGATTGTAAAGAACAAAATGCGAGATAAACAAAGATACTATAACTACGGCAATAAGCACCACAATTTCAATGGCACCTGCAAAAACAGCGTAATGCTTCGATGGCTTAATGCCTAAAATGAGAAATAATGACGAGGGCAAGAATACGATTGCAAAAGATATTGGTGCAGGTATTCCAACAATGTAGGAAAGCACAAAAGCCGACCCAATAAGATATCCTCCTGCGTACAAGATTGAATAAAATACATAAAGCCAGCCCGTTTCGAAGCCAAATCTCTTTGATAATAGTTTCAACGCATAGTTGAAATACCCGCCAGTCTCTGTGTGTTTCTTGGAGAGATAATATACTACTATTCCATTAATAAGTACGACAGATGTTCCAATAATTACCACTATTGGAGAAAAATATAATGCTAGTAATAATACAGCTGTTGCATATGTGAGCATACTCAGAAAAGGTGCCTGTCCACCAAAAGATAAGAAAAATATGTCTCTAAACTCTAATTCTCGCTTTAGCCCGTTTGTCTTATTGGTAACGCTTGTAGTTTGAACACTCAACGCTTCACCGTTCCCTTCATTGATCGGCATGTCTTAAGTTTTTCGGAGAGGTATGTTCGCAATTCGCTTGACTTACTTACATTTGTGAAATTCTCCCCACCCTGTCGGATGGGGCCTCCTGATTCGACCA
>DAQB01000023.1 GCA_002502705.1 Thermoplasmatales archaeon UBA582
ATTATCGGATGAGTCTATTGTAATAAACGAACTTAAGAAAAGGTAATGAAAAGGGTAATAGAATGAACAACTCAGATGATATAGTTTCCATACTTGAGGATTTCTGGCCAAGAAACAAAGCCAAGGGATTGCTTGCGCAGACCATTTTATCAGAAGAAATTGAAAAGAGAAATTTTGGTGAAGACGCAGAAGAAAAATTAATGCCGGGCTGCTGGTTAATATCGCCAAAAAGAGCGGATTTTTTCAAGTTCCGATTTGCATTTTTCGTTCATCCTTATGTATTGAAGTCAGGAAGCCTAACTACAGACCTCCGGGTGCTACTTGAAGAAAAATACAGGCCATTTCACGCTATCTCTGAATTTCTAAACAATGCCGGAATTGGAGTAATTTACGTGATCGTCCATACGACCAATGGTGTGCTCCCCTTCAAAGAGATTAAAAACAGAATTTTCGAAAACATAAACTGGACATTCTACCGTTTTAATAACGGAGAATTCTCTGAGATCAACCCCGTTGAATTCTTTGAAAAGTGGGACGGTACCCGTGGCAGACCCAGTTATGGAGGAAACTGGGACCCGGACGTCAAGGAGAAAATCAGGAGACTCGACAGCAAGATTCTCCGTAGACTGTTGCTAAATGAACTTTTTTACCTAGGACTCCTTAAAGGTGTATTAAGGAAGCCTTTGAATGATCCTTATGATGTCGATGCCTTTATGATTAGTCTTTCCCAAAAACACATATTTCCAATGGAAATAAAAGAGAAGTTCCCCGGTAATAATGGGAATGAAAAGTTTTTTGGAATTGATGCAGGGAGAATTATGATGCTTCTGAGACTCGCTCTCCCGAATGACGCCAATGCAATCTATCTTGTCAGGGAAATGGACGAATCTGGTGATTTCAAAGGCTGGAAATACATAACCTTAAGCGATATTGTTATGACATCAAGCTGGAATCTTCAAGCCGGAGGTCCGGGCATGGGTGGGCAAAGTACTCAGACTGTGAGATTGTCCTACGACCAATTCAAACAATTCGACAGGACTACACTAACCGAGGATACTTTAAGAAAAATGGGAGAACTTCCAAAGGAAATAAGAGACATGGCAAACAGATTCCGCGCGGAACTGACATCAAAGTTTTACGGTGAATAACGATGGAACAGATCAGGTTTATAGACCTGTTTGCGGGTATTGGCGGAATTCGAATGGGTTTTGAACGGGCAGGCGCCAAATGTGTGTGGTCAAACGATTACAACAAGAATTGTGAAATAACCTACAATGAGAATTTTGGACCGGGCGAAATGGTTGTTAAAGATATAAGAGAAATAGAATCGGCAGTCATCCCGGATTTCGATATATTGGTCGGAGGATTTCCATGCCAACCGTTTTCCATAGCTGGCGTCTCAAAAAAGAACGCACTGGGCAAACCGCACGGGTTTGAGGACAAGACACAGGGAACCCTGTTTCACGAAATAGTCAGAATATTGAAAGAAAGAAAACCGGATGCTTATTTTCTGGAGAACGTTAAGAATCTGGAGAACCATGACAAGGGAAGAACATTTACGGTAATTCAGGAGTCGCTGGAGGAGCTGGGTTATTCCTTTTACCACCAGACAATCAATGCAAAATCTCTGGTTCCGCAGAACCGGGAAAGAATATTTATGGTTGGGTTCAGGGACAGGAGGATCAACTTCAAGTTTCCACCGATACCAGAACTAAATCCAAAAATAGCGGATATTCTTGAAAAAGATGTTCCTGACAAATATACTCTGACAAATCATATGTGGGAGTATTTGCAAAGGTATGCAGAAAAACACCGTGCAAAAGGAAACGGGTTTGGGTTCGGGTTGGTAGATTTCAACGGTTGTGCCAGAACGCTTTCAGCGCGTTATTACAAGGACGGTAGTGAAATACTTATACCACAAGAATCAAGAAATCCCAGAAGGCTCACTCCAAGAGAATGTGCCAGACTGCAGGGCTTCCCAGACTCCTTTAAAATTCCGGTTTCTGATACTCAGGCCTATAAACAATTCGGTAATTCCGTAGCCGTTCCTGTTATTGAGATATTAGCGAATGCCGTCGTAAAAACCCTACAGGAAAGGCCGCAAAGGGTAGAACCCTATATGATACAACATAAGTTACTATGATTTTAACGCTCTTTTAACTCTGGATATTACTTTGTTTGGATACTTTCTTACATCATGCTCCCAGATTCGTAGAACTTTCCACCCTTCACTCTTAAGCCTCCTATTGACAATTCCATCCCTGCTTACATTTCTCTCTATTTTCTGCATCCAGAACTCTGATCTTGTCTCAGGTTTAACAAAATCCTGTGGGCATTTATGCCAGTAGCATCCATCAATGAAAATTGCGATTTTATTGTTCCTGTTCACAAAATCGGGCCTTCCATAGATTCCTACAACCTGATACTCGAAACCAAGAGATTCAAGAGCACCCTTAAGTTTCAGTTCTGGTTCAGTCCTAGTGCTCCTGATTCTTGACATATTGTAATGTCTTTGCTCTTTAGTTAGTACATCGGACACGTATTTAAGAATCAATGAAAACTATTAAAGTGCATCTATTGATGTAATTCAGACCAAGCTACGGCTCAAATTCACCCCTAACC
>DAQB01000053.1 GCA_002502705.1 Thermoplasmatales archaeon UBA582
CCGTAGCCGTGACAACAATATCTGCGGTTTTAAGTGCATTTTCCATCTTATCTACATAGAATCCGTCCATGACTGCCTCGCTTGCCTTTATAGGATCCACCTCTGTCACTGTAACTATCCCCCCAAGGCCCTTCATCCTCATTGCAATTCCCTTGCCACAGAATCCGTATCCCCCAACTACGACATTCTTACCCGCGATGAGTAGATTTGTAGCATGCATGAATCCATCCAGCACGCTCTGCCCGGTCCCATAGCGGTTATCGAAAAAGTGCTTCATCTTTGCATCATTAACGTCGAACATTGGAAATTTCAGTGCACCAGAATTTGCCATCGCCCTCAGTCTAACAACACCTGTTGTAGTCTCCTCATTTCCACCAAATATATTTTCCATCAGATCAGAACGCTCAGTGTGAAGCAACCTGACAAGATCTCCCCCGTCGTCTATCACAAGATTCGGTGAGTGATCGAGTACTGAATTCAGGTTCTTGTAGTATTCCTCAGTTGATTCTCCTTTCTTGGCAAACACAGGCAGGCTGTAATCTTTTTTCAAAGAGGAAACAACACTGTCATCAGAACTCAACGGGTTGCAGGAGGATAATCTTACGTCGGCTCCACCCTCCTTTAAAAGCAGTGCAAAAATACCAGTTTTTGCCTCGACATGAAGAGCCATGCCTATCCTGATTCCCTTAAACGGTTTTTCCTTGACAAATCTCTTCCTTATCTCTGAGACAACACCCATGTGGTCTCTAGCCCAATTTAGCCTTAGTCCCCCTTCTTCCATATTCTTCAATCCCCTTTTTCAATTCAATTGGATCAAGATTGAGTAAAAAACCATCACCAAGTTTTTCACCACTCAAGATTGCATTTCTAACATCTGAACCAATTTCGAATAGAGGTATGCCTCCAGTTTCTATTAAGATGTTGCCAATATACAGGCTGAAAGAACTGACCTTACCGGAAAGAAGAAACTGCCGGATGACTTTGCTGCCGCCTTCTACAAGTAAGTTCTTAATACCTCTATCATTGAGTTCATCTAGCACGAAGTCGACTGGAATTTGCATGCTATCGTTATATATCATCTCACAGTTAGACATCTTTCTTTCTCGATTCGCTGTAAAAAGGAGAGTCCTGGATCTACCATCAAATACCCTGCAGTGAGTCGGAATCGAAAGCCTGCCGTCCAGTATGACTCTAACCGGATTCTTTTCATACCCTCTGTCAGCAGCTCGCAGATCTGGGTTGTCATTTATTATTGTATTTGCCCCTACTAGTATTGCATCGCACGTTGATCTTAAATGCATCACCCTTTCCCGGTCCTGGTTGGATGAAATTTCAACCCTCCGGCCAAGCCTTCCGGCAATCAAACCGTTCAGGCTCATTGCTACATTGATCATTATTTTCATATCTTTCCCTTAAGGCATATCTTATTATTCATTTATTGGTGTTTCAAGGATTGATCCAAGCCAAAAATTAACCTTTATTTATAAATCCGCCTTCTTTTCTGGAAGAGATGATATTTCCACTCAGTATAATTTTTTGGATTTAAGCGAAGAAATAATTATTAGCCTATAGATTCTCTTTTTATGAATTCACTTACACTCTTCGCATATAATTCGGCGGAATTCCTCAGGGAAGTTTCAAAAAAAGGAACATCATCAGACATTGAGTTTTTTGAGAGAAAAAGCGATGATCTGATTCTTACTATAGTGAGCCCGAATCGATATCCTGAGAAGATCTCATCCCTTACCGATTCAATCTTCCCCTCTGATGTTGCTCTCGTTAATGTCACCCAGCTGAACAGGGACCTTGGAGAGGTTATAGTAGGCCTGGATCTAATGGGACCGGATACTGGGTTCATCACTTTCGATGATCCTAACATGATTGACCAGGTAAAACAGGTGATCCGTGGGACAAGGTTAGAAAAATATGTGATATCTGAAAAGCCTCCGATGGAATTAGTCGAGGATATATCTTCGATTAGAACAAAGAAAAGCAACTCAAATCCTAGCGTTGTTATCGATCACTTTTTCCAGGTCAGGGGCGTTGGTACAGTGGCACTTGGTTTTGTACTGAGTGGTATTATCAGGAAGCACCAGGAGATGGAGGTATCGTATCTTAACANNCATGATGTAGATGTCGATGAAGCGGGTCCAAGCTCGAGGGTCGGGCTTGCTTTGAAGAATGTTGACAGCGAAGAGCTTCAGAGGGGAATGATGCTTACCGATGCGCCATTGAAAAAATATGATTCCATAATTTCCAGCATCGCATATCACAAATCTGTGAGAAAAGTTCCAGAAAATATATTCGAGGTTTTCATCTCAGACGCTATGAGATACCAGAGAGGAAGCTATGANNCTTGCCAGCAATATGCTGTCTCCAAGACTTATTGGAAAGATAATGCTTTCATGAAGACAGCATTATCTTTTTCGAAAGCATATCCTCAGTACCGATATCTCTCCTCATATAGAAATCACCACTTAAATTAACCATGTAGTCGTCAATTTTTGTCGCAGCTCCGGGAATAGTTTCGGATATTCCAACGATCGCGAGAGCCCTTGATGTCGATAGATTCACATCCGTCAGGGACCCACTTACTGAAGCATAGTATACACGGACATCATCTCTTTTAACCGGGTTTATATGTATGCTTCCCGGTTCCGGTTTGGTTCCATAACCTTTAGGTACCAGGTACCTTAAAACCGTGGCCTTATTGAGAAATGATGATCCACCTTTAAGGTCACCATATGATATTTGGAAAAGCTTATCCTCAAGACTGTCATTCATAATCGTCAGGATGTTTATTCCCTCAGGATCTGCAAACCTTGCATTTATTTCTATCAGTCTTGTTCCAGATTTCGTAAACATGAACTGGCCGTAGAGGATACCTCTGAAGGGTGTGGATTCAGACCTCATCCTATCCGCAACTTCCCTCAGTATACTGAGGGCTTTATCCCGGGCTCTGCCCGGAATAAAAGGGAGAAGATGATCCCTGTCTGTTATTGATCCCATGCCGCCGGTATTTGGCCCAACATCCCCTTCGAATGCCCTCTTATAATCCTGCGCGAGTGGCATTGGCAATACAGTTTTCCCATCGCAAAATGCCTGAAGTGAAAATTCCTCCCCGGAGACCTTTTCTTCTATCAGGACTGATCCATCCTTACGAATCAGGCTATTAGCATATTTTATTCCCTCATCCTTTGTCCTGAAATGAAAACCCATCACCTTAACGCCCTTTCCTCCAGTTAGCCCCCTTGGTTTTACCACAAATTCAGAATCAAATTTTAAAGCCCATTTTTCAAGCGCAAGGTTTGAATCAAACGACCAGTTTCCGACATTGCCGTCAATTGAATAACGATTCATCAGGTCTCTCATATATGTCTTGTCGGTTTCTATCCTCGCTGCTTTACTGGATGGAGATGCTGTCCTGATCGAATTTACCTCAAGTTTATCGACAAGAGGTGTAGCCAGAACTGGATCTGGACCGATAAAAACAAGATCAGGTTGGATTGATAATGCATATTTCAATATGGACTGCCAGTCTGTTTCCTGTATTATCCTGTATTCCCTTGCTTTGGTTCTGATTGAAGGGTTCTCATGCCCCATAACGGAATACAGTATAGATCCTTCTGATGCCAGTTTTCCTGAAATTGCATCCTCTCTCCCCCCACTTCCCACTAACAGAATTTTATTTGTCAGGATTCTCCACCTGTCGGTTTTTTATCATATCATCAACAATTTGCTTACTGACTTCAAAGTATCTGTAAAAATTCTTCCCGACGTTATAAACTTCGGTGTTCCTGTACTTTTCGGATGTGATTATTTTCTTATGTTTCAGTTCCATTAATATTTTTTCAGATTCATCGCCGAAAGTCTTCTTGATTTCACCTTTCATGGCGCCACCGTTCCTGAGGATCATTGAGAGAATTTCCTGTGCTTCCTTGGGAAATTCAGGTTCTGATACTGTAACCGCAAAGTTCACAAAATCGTCCTTTACCTCCATTCTATACCTGATGCCAAACTTTGATATTTTTAGGGCAGTGTTCCGGCCGGAGTAATCCTTTATTAGAGAACGCAGTGCCTTTGACACCTCATCCTTTTCTTCCTTTATTGCGATTGCCATGTCACTTACAGAAAGTGGTTCTTTGGAAGCAACCAACAGTGCTTCAACCGCAAGTTTAGTATCCATTGAATTAGATATGTTACCTTTAATAATATTATTTTGCCTGCTTGTTTCAAAAAATATTAATTATCATGGTAGAATGACCTGCCATGACCGAACATATGTTCGATTTTAAGTCCAGCTCAACAGATAGCGTTGAGAATATGGACGTAATTCCAGAAACCGATAGAAAGGAACGTCCATCTTCACTGTTCTGGCTCTGGTTTGCTTCAAATCTTACAATAGGTGATTTCGCAATAGGTCTTGTGGCTCAGTTGTATTCTTTAGGGTTCGTGACAACTCTACTTGCTCTTTCGATTGGAACAGTTCTGGGCGGTGTCCTACTTGCATCCATGAGCCTCATGGGCCCGGTTTTCGGAATGTCCCAGATGCGTATAGGCAGATATACATTCGGGAAAAGGGGTGGAATTCTTATGTCTGTACTGCAGTGGGGAAACACACTGGGATGGTTCACTTTTAATTCTATTATTGCTGCCTCAGCGCTCTCTCTGGCTTTCAATACATCATCCTACATTTATCCCATTTTGATAACTGTATTATTAGTCCTGGCACTCACTATCCTCGGATATAAGACAATCCACATCTTCGAAAAGATAATGTCTGCTGTTCTTGGTTCAATGTTTGTCGTAATAATGGCTTATTCCATCGATAAGATAGGAATAATAGGAAATGCACCGGTTTTTGGGGCATTCTCGGCTGTATCATTTGGCTGGATTGTCGCTTTTTCCTTTTCCTATATTATGAGCTGGGGACCATATGCATCAGATTATTCGAGATATCTGCCTGTGAAGTCATCTCCAAAGAAGATTTTTACTCTTGTTTTCGCAGGGGCATCGCTTGCTTCTTTCTTTGCCGAAATAGCAGGTTATTACGTTGGTTTAGCAACACTTTCTACGAGTTCAAATCCCGCAGAGCCGATGCAGTTATTTCTTGGCAAATACGCTTTGATAGGACTTTATTTCCTGTTTCTTGGCGGGCTTGCAGCCAATGCGATCAACCTTTATTCAAACTCAATGAGTATACGTGCCGCGGGAATCAGGGTTAATAGAAGGTACATCTCTATTACCGTGGCTGCTTTGGCCGTTATCCTTTCTTACATAGGTTACAGGTCATTCTATGTGAGCTACGAAAACTTCCTTTTCATACTTGACTACTGGATAACTCCATGGATTGCGGTCATGATAGTAGATTTCTTTATTCGATCCAGTAAGGATATGAAACTTCAATTCACGGAGGTCTTTAACATCAGGGCTATTTCTGCCTACCTGGTAGGAATAATAGTTTCCATCCCGTTCATGTATCCATCCTCGTATTATGTAGGGCCTATCGCAAAGATACTTGGTGTGGACATAAGTTATTTTATTTCATTTGCAGTAGCCGCGATCCTTTACTATTTCCTTGAAACAAAGAAAACAAACAAATTAATTACACAAGCTGTATCATGAAATATGTCAGTTTTGAGCGATAGTTCAATAATCTCTATGATAGAATCTGGCAGCCTCCTTACTGGAGATGTGGACAGGAAAGGGATAACTCCAAATGGCTATGATCTAAGAATTGCGATAGCCAGGCTCGAAGGAGGAAAGGATTGTGAGGATATCTTGATTCCCCCAAAGACCGGCTTTCTTGTTTCGTCTTTGGAACGTATTGAGCTGCCGCCGCATATTTCAGCTTCAATCTGGATCCGATCATCATATGCAAGACGTGGCATTATTGGATCTTTTGGTTACGTTGATGCCGGTTTTCATGGTAATCTCACACTTTCGTTCTATAATTCATCAAATAACTCAATTCAGTTCAAGAAAGGAGACAGGATAGCCCAGATTGTGTTCAACATTATGGACCAAAGTGTCGAGAAGACATATGATCAACGTTCTGGAAACTATCAGAATAGCTCTGGAATAAAAATATAATTTACCGCAGAAAATAGGTTATAACAATTTATTGCGGGAACCACTATCTACCTTTTTTATAATATTTTTTAAAAAATTAGCTGTAAATTTAATGTAGTTCAGATAAATAAAGGGTAGCCCACTGGGCAGGATGAAAAAATGGCAGAAGATTTAGATCCGTTTGATATAGCGGTGAAACAGCTAGAAAAGGCAGCAAAGGTAATTAAACTGGATAAAGAGGCACTTGAGATTCTGAAAGAGCCGAAGGAGATTCTCCAGGTGAGGATACCGGTAAAAATGGATAACGGGCAAACTAAAGTGTTCACTGGATTCAGGGTTCATTCGAATAACGCAAGAGGGCCGGTCAAAGGCGGAATAAGATTCCATCCAGAAGAGAGCCTATCCACGGTAAAGGCGCTGGCAGCTTGGATGACTTGGAAGACAGCAGTTGTTGACATACCACTTGGAGGAGCAAAAGGCGGAGTCATATGCGATCCTAAGAAAATGAGCGCCGGAGAACTGGAGAGATTGAGTCGCGGATATGTGCGGGCCATTGGTGAGTTAATCGGTCCGGAAGTGGATATCCCGGCACCTGATGTCTACACAACTCCGCAGATCATGGCGTGGATGATGGACGAGTTCGAGAATATAACAAGAAAGGCACAGCCAGGCGTGATTACTGGAAAACCTCTTGAAGTTGGTGGTTCACTTGGCAGAGGAGACGCTACAGCAAAAGGTGGAATGTATGTTCTCAAAGAG
>DAQB01000139.1 GCA_002502705.1 Thermoplasmatales archaeon UBA582
AGTGGAAATACCACCAATGATCTTAATATAAATAAAAAATCCAAAGGATGAAATGATTTTAAGAAACCGGCTTCTGCCTGAATTCAGAATTAAAATTACTGAAACTGAAAAATGAGATCTGCTTCTGGATAATCAGGAATCCAGATTATGTTATTGCATGATTTTTATCTTTGAGGTTGCCAGTTTCTCTATATTTTCAATCACTGATCTTTCATTTGTCAACATGACTTTTTCTCTGTCAATACCCAATCTTTCCCAGTATTTTTTGAAGAAATATTGCAGATTGAAACTGTCCGGGCTCATATAGTTAAGGTTGGATTTGACCCATACTGCCATATTTCTTGCCTCTTCATCCGGATTCTGTTCTATTCTATGCAGCACACTGTTCCCGTTATCCGTCTTTAACTTTTCAGCCTTACTCAAATCAGTGCGGTCGTCCTTCGCAGATGAAAATACATGCATTATACCTTCGTGCAGGAAACCCAGTTTTTCTGGAATTGAGTTTTCATCACCGTCGCCTGAGCCAGCACGGTTTGCGTAAATGACCTTTATTCCCAGATCATCAGCAATGGAAAGAAACTCTTCCAATGTTCCGTTGTAGAATATCGAGAAGTGGCTTTCAAAGAAATCAGTTCCGGCTATCCAGTATATTCTGAACTTTTTCAACAAATCTCCCATAGTGTTTTTTACCAGACTATCTTCTGTCATAGATATATATTACAACATCGGTTAAGGTCTTTTTATTTATCAATCAACCATCTGAAGGGGAATCAAACATTTCTTCACGGAAAGGGAAAAACCTTGGGACGCGAAGGCCCTGAAATATTTTTGGCAGGCATAATTCATCATGTGCGCACACCCCGGAATTTAAAATAAAATGTAAGATCATATGCAATTTTAGTCAACGCGGCAGTAATAAATATGCCGGATGGGAAAACTTCGAACAGAATACCAGCCAACCCGGGGCCAGGTACCTGACCGGCGTTCCTGTAGGCCAGGAAAGATGAGTTTCCCCTGACCCTTGACTCCTCTGGAATTATGGTATTCACAAAGCTGTCTCTCGCGGGAACATCCATCTGGCTCGTAGACTGGCGGATGAATAGCAGTGCCTCGCTCCAGACGAGAAAGTGAAAAACCGGTATCAAGAAGAGGAAAATGTTGCTTATAATATGTGAATAAACCATTGTGCGCACTAGACCTATTGACGATGAAAGGTAGCCGGATATTATAATAGACCCTGCTGTTATTATGTTAACGCCAATAAAAATCAGACCTGCCTGTGAGAGCGTTACATGATAAACCACCTCGAACCAGAGTGTAATTATTGAGGTGTTTACGAGACCCCCGCCAACCGAATCAACAAAAAACAGTGAGCTCATGGTACGGATTCTTCTTCTTGTCTCTGGCTTTGCCTTTCCTGTAGGATCTGCCCGGTTCAGGACGGGAAACTTGAGCACACTGTAAATTGCCACCTGAACTATGGCCAGACCGAGCACAGTTATGAATATCAACCTGAAATTCTGGGTTTCAGACAGGTAAAGGAACGCTGAGGCAGCAGCACCAGAAGCATAGGAAAGAAAGTTATAGAGTGAAAAAGCAAGATTCTTCGCCCTCTGGTCCCTTTCAACAATGCCTATTGTATATTGCTCGAGAGACTGATTGGTCGCCATATCTTTTCCCGAAAGAGAGATAGCCCCTATGACAAGAGCAGCTATAAGCCCCGGAAGGTTTTCGAAGATGTATAGAAATGCAAGCGAGACCACGAGTAGAAAGCCCATAAGGATAAGCTTTTTCTTTATATCTATCTTCAGCAGCGTATAGAAATAAATGTAGAAAGTCGAGACACCAACTGCAACCAGAAGCACCAGAGAAACATCCAGTGGATCATAGCCCAGGTAGGTGAGAAAAAACGGTATTGAAATTGAAAGTGACATGAAGATGAATGTTCTGATAGATTTAGTTAAAGAGAGTAAAATATCTTCTGATTTGATCAACAGATCATCATATCACTGATTCCTATATTTTTTCCCTCAAACACTGGTTCAAATAAAATCTCTTAACACTGCAAAATCAAACATCTATTTCATGAAAAACCTGTATTTCAAATTGTTTAAGATCAGACCATGGATTGCAGGGTCCAGAGTTCCTGTTCTCCGTTTAGAAAAATACAAAACACTCTAAACATTCAATACAGGGATTACCAGTAATGCATAATATAACCAACACGCGATAAAATTCCTGCAAACGAAGGATGCATCATACTATCCGATCAGCGTTCCATTTGTTTTACCTGAAGTGCAGATCCTGTCGTATTCCTTGATATCGTCTCCTTTTATAACATAAATTTTAATTCCAGACCTCTTTGCAATAACAAGTGATGTAAGGTCCATAAAGACACTTGGTCCAGCTCCGACCGAAGAAACTATGCTCTTTTCTATGGCCTCCTCGTATGTAAGGGTCGAATGCTTTCTTGCATTTCTGTTCTTTGCTGGATCCGAGTCGTACACACCATCCACTGACGTTCC